>JAFWDX010000455.1 GCA_017515945.1 Blautia sp.
TATAAGCTAAAAACCGCTAAAAATCAACTATTTTGTAGCTTTTTCTTGTAGAAAAGATTAGTTTTGTTGGTGTTAGAATCAATATTAAGGTATATTAATACGGATATATTATCAGAAGGTTTCAATTATGTTACAAGAAGCCATTTCCATATGTACAGGAACTCTAATGATTGTGGTTAAAACTGATTGAGGCGGACCACTAGACTCTGTTTGACTTTCATAAAATGAGTCGAGGAACCTGTCCCCGCGACTCATTACACAATACGGAGGAATTTACCATGAGCACTACAGCTTCCGCCCGCAGCGCCGTCACGGAGCCCAGTCCGGCCCAGTGGGAAAAATATGATCATCTCAAACAGTACCTTGCTGCTCTCGGCTCCGCAGCTGTCGCTTTCTCAGGGGGAGTGGATTCCACGCTCCTGCTGCGGGCAGCCCGGGAAGCTCTGGGTGAAAAGGTCATTGCGGTCACTGTATCCGCAGGCTTTGTTCCCGGCAGAGAGCTGAAGGAGGCGCAGGAGTTTTGCGCTGCCGAAGGAGTCCGCCAGTATGTATGCTCCGTCGACATGTCGGACATCGAGGGCTTTTCCCAGAATCCGCCAGATCGCTGCTATATATGTAAAAAGCAGATCTTCAGCCGGATCATGCGCATCGCCGGTGAGAATGGCATAGAGCATGTGGCAGAGGGCTCCAATATGGACGACACCGGGGATTACCGCCCTGGCATGCGGGCCATAGCCGAGCTCGGCGTTCTCAGTCCGCTGCGCGCATGCGGTCTGTGGAAGGAGGATATCCGGGTTCTCTCCCATGCCCTGGGACTTCCAACCTGGAAAAAACCCTCTTTTGCCTGCCTCGCCTCCCGCTTTGTGTACGGCGAAGAGATCACTCCGGAAAAGCTGGGTATGGTGGAAAAAGCCGAGCAGTTCCTGATGGATCTGGGCTTCACTCAGTTCCGGGTGCGCATTCACGGTACGCTCGCCCGGATCGAGCTCCTCCCGGACTCTTTTCCGCAGATGATGGAGGAAGCCACCCGTCTGCGGGTCTGCGAAGCCCTCCGCTCTTACGGTTTTTCCTATGTATCGCTGGATCTTGTCGGGTATCGGACAGGCAGTATGAACGAAACGCTGAGCTGACCAAATACCACCCGGACAGATTATGTGGAAGAGTCATCCTCAAAAATTACAGAGCCTCTGAATTCGTGAGTTTCACGTATTCAGAGGCTCTGTTCATTCTGTAAAACCCTGGCCGCAGCTTCCATTTTTTTCCGTATACGCAGCTCTTTGAAAAAACCGGTAAGCATTTCCGCACATTCTTTTTCAAGGACTCCGGAGGTGATCCGCACCTGATGATTAAACCCTTCTGTCTGCAGCAGATTGATCACCGATCCGGCACAGCCGGCCTTAGGATTCATACAGCCTATCACAACTTCATCGATGCGGTATTGGACAAGCGCGCCTGCACACATGGGACATGGCTCCAGCGTCACATACATGGTGCATCCCTCCAGGCGCCAGTCTCCGGTCTTTCTGCAGGCTTTTCGGATCGCTGTCAGCTCTGCGTGGGCCAGGCTGTTTTTCTCCGTATTCCGCCGGTTATACGCTCTGGCGATAATCGCGCCATCCTTCACGATCACGCATCCGATGGGCGTCTCCTCCAGCGCAAGAGCTTTCTTTGCCTGTCGGATCGCTTCTTTCATATAGCGTTCCTGTTCTGTCATTCGATACTCATGCCTCCTTTCGGGCCAGACAAGGGGCAAACCACAGGGGACGATTTTCCCCTGTCAGGTTGCCCCTTGTCTGACCGCCGTCCCTCCTGCGTACTCATCTCACCAGGAATCTGTCTACCTCATCCTTGTCCGGAATACTTGGCGCTGCTCCCTGTCGGCTGACCGAAATGGCGCTGGCTGCCGAAGCGCGTTTCAGGCATTCCGGTACGGAAAGGCCCTGGGCCAAGCCCGCAAGGAAATAGCCGCAGAAGGTATCACCTGCAGCGGTCGTATCCACAGCCTTTACCTTAAAGATCGGCTGCCTGTATTCCTCCGATGCGTCAAACCAGACGGCTCCGCCCTCTCCAAGGGTGAGGACAAACGCTGCGGCAGGATATTTCTCCCTGAGACATGTCTTGATCACATCCGGATCCTCACTCTCACAGCCTGCCATAAGACGGCCTTCCACCTCATTCACCATAAAGAGGTCCACTTTTCCGAAATCGCATTCCGCCAGCCTGCCGTCGTAGGGGGACGGGTTCAGAACGATCATCATTCCCTTTTCTCTGGCCATGTCGATCGCAGAGCCGTTCGCGGAGATCTCATTCTGCAGCAGCAGGACATCCCCTTTTTCAAAAGAAGAAAGAGCCTCACGGATATAATCCGGTGTAATGCAGCGGTTCGCACCGCCGCTGATGATGATGCAGTTCTGGCCGGCCGGATCGATCTGAATGAGCGCATGGCCTGTCGGCTCATCGGCCACACGGATCAGATCCGTATGAACGCCGCTCTCCATGAGCATGTCCGTGAGCATCTGCCCGTCACTTCCCACCATACCGGCGTGATAAACCACGGCGCCGGCCCTGGCCAGCGCCACGGACTGATTCAGACCCTTTCCGCCGCAGAAGAGCTGGTAGGAAGAGCTCTCTATAGTCTCCTTTGGGCGAATGATGTGATCTACGGTATAGGTTTTGTCAATATTCATTGAACCAAGAGACAGTATTTTCATTTATTTAA
>JAFWDX010000456.1 GCA_017515945.1 Blautia sp.
GGTCATGGGCATCCGGCGGAAGAGATACTGCGAGTAGAGATAACTGTTCAGTCAGCACCTCGCATTTACTGCGAGGTGCGTGGGATAAAAGCCCAACAGCCAAGGCCAGGCGCACTTCCAATGCGACGAAAGGAGCCTGCGCCTGGCCCGTAACTGTGAAGGAGCTTGTGACTGAACAGTTACGATCGCGCGAGTATACTGCGAGGTGCGTGGAACAAAAGATGAACAGCCACGAGTAGAGTTTGATGGAGGAGCGAGATGTTTGACAGACTGGACGATCTGCTCACCCGGTTCGAAGAGATCTATGCGGAGCTGGGAGACGCGGGCGTTTCCCAGGATCCGGCAAGGCTGCGCAGGCTGATGAAAGAGCAGAACGAGCTGCAGCCTGTCGTGGAGGCCTACCGGGAATACAAAAAGAGTAAAGAGACCGTCTCTGAGTGCCTTGACATGCTCGAAGAGGAAAAGGACGAGGAGCTCAGGTCTATGCTAAAAGAGGAGCTTGCCCTGGCCCGTACGAGGATCGGAGAGCTGGAGCATCAGCTCAAGATCCTGCTGCTCCCCAAGGATCCGAATGATGAGAAAAACGTGATCGTGGAGATTCGGGCCGGAGCCGGCGGAGACGAGGCGGCGCTGTTTGCCGCTGAGATCTACCGTATGTATGTAAAATATGCCGAGGGCAGGCACTGGAAGCCGGAACTGCTCTCGGTCAGCGAAAACGGGCTGGGCGGCTTTAAAGAAGCCACTTTCATGCTTTCCGGCCAGGGAGCTTACTCCAGGCTGAAGTTCGAGAGCGGCGTACACCGCGTACAGCGTGTCCCTGAGACGGAGTCCGGAGGCAGGATCCATACCTCTACGGTAACCGTGGCGATCATGCCGGAGGCGGAGGAGATCGATTTTCATCTGGATCTGAATGACTGTCGCTTTGATGTGTTCCGTGCTTCCGGCAACGGAGGACAGTGTGTAAACACGACAGATTCGGCTGTCCGGCTGACGCATATCCCCACCGGGATCGTTGTATCCTGCCAGGACGAAAAATCACAGCTCAAAAACAAGGATAAAGCGCTCAAAGTCCTGCGCTCCAGACTGTATGACATGGAGCTCGCCAGACGCCATGACGAGGAGGCAAAAGAGCGTCGGAGCCAGGTGGGAACCGGGGACCGTTCGGAAAAGATCCGGACCTATAATTTCCCGCAGGGCAGAGTGACAGACCACAGGATCCATCTGACCCTGCACCGCCTTGAGGCTGTGCTGGGCGGAGATCTGGATGAGATCATTGACAGCCTTACAGCTGCGGATCAGGCGGAAAAGCTCGCCGGTCTGTAGAATAAGGAACTGCGGGCAGGATGATGGAGAACAGACAGATGAAAAAAACAGGGAGATATCTTGCTGCCCTGCTCCTCGCGGCTCTTTTCGTATTGTGTGCGGGAGGCTGCGCGGGCGGCGAA
The DNA here is from genome assembly GCA_017515945.1 of Blautia sp. Lineage (GTDB taxonomy): Bacteria > Bacillota > Clostridia > Lachnospirales > Lachnospiraceae > Blautia_A. Next base: position 1,446 of record JAFWDX010000456.1, read on the forward strand.
CGGGCGCGTATTTATGATCAGGCAGGCAGGGACCTGGAGCAGGGGAGTTACGAATACGCCCTTTCCGGATTCGAAGACAGCATCACCAATCAGTACCGCTTGGCCGAGTCATGGAGAGGGGCCGGGATCTGCAGTCTGCGTCTGGGAGATCCGGAGCAGGCTGTGGAATATTTTACCAAAGCCCTGCAGATGGATAAAGTCAGCAAGGCCCTGCAAAGGGATATCCTCTGCTACCGTGTCACCGCTCAGGTGCAGACCGGGGCGCTCGACGAGGCTCTGGCCGACTGCCGTACGCTGGCAGGGCTGGCAGCCATGGACGCGGACACTTATTTCCTGACCGGGCAGGTTACTCTGGCTATGGACTCTTACGCGGAGGCGCTGTCCAATTTTGAGCAGAGTTACCGGGCAGATCCGACTTATGACCGGGCGATCCAGATCTATGAGGTATATGTCAGCCATGACATGGAGGGAGACGGAACCTATTTCCTGGAGATGTCCCTGGACAGCAGGCCGAAAACCGCGGAGGATTACTGCGACCGCGGGCGTGTGTATTATTACATGGATGATTACGACAATGCCCGCGCGGAGCTGATCTCAGCCTCCCGTGAGGGCAGCCGGGACGCGGTCCTGCTCCTTGGAATGGTCTATATGGCCATGAAGGACTACTCAAACGCCCGTGCCATGTATATTCAGTACAATTCCGGCGGAGGAACATCGGCAAAGGGTTACAATGGGCTGGCTCTATGCGACATTGCAGAGGAGAATTACAATTCGGCTCTTCAGAATATCCACGACGGTCTGACCTATGCGACCACAGAAGAGCTTCAAAGCCTGCTGTTTAACGAGATCGTCGTTTATGAAAGGCAGCTGGATTTTGCATCCGCCAGGCAGAAGGCACAGGAGTACATCAACCTGTTTCCGGATGATGCCCAGGTACGACGTGAGCTGGCATTTCTGAACAGCAGAGTCTCGTAACTGTGAAGGAGAATAATTTGGACAATCATATCAGAGAAGCTCAGACAGCTGAAGAAAATACACCCCGGGAGCGCGTGATCCTGATCGGTGTCAGCCTGGACGGGGATGAAAGTGTCGCCCGTTCCCTCGAGGAGCTGGCGCAGCTTGCCGACACAGCCGGCGCTCTGACAGTGGCTACCGTCATTCAGAACCGAGAACGGATCCATCCGGGTACGTATATCGGCAAGGGAAAAATCGAGGAGGTAAAGGCTCTCCTGATTGCCATGGACGCGGACGGCGTGATCTGTGACGACGAGCTCTCACCGGCGCAGCTGAATAATCTCCAGCATGAACTGGAATGCAAGGTGATGGACCGCACGCTCCTGATCCTGGATATTTTTGCGGGAAGGGCAGTGACCAGTGAGGGCAAGATCCAGGTGGAGCTGGCTCAGCTGCGCTACAGGGCGGCCAGGCTGGTGGGTCTGCGTGACTCCCTGTCCAGGCTGGGCGGCGGGATCGGTACCAGGGGACCCGGCGAAAAAAAACTGGAGACGGACCGCCGGCTGATCCGCTCCAGGATCTCGGCCCTGCGCCGGGATCTGGAGGATGTCGAGAGGCACAGGGAGCTCCTGCGCGCCGGACGGGAAGCGCGTCCTACAAAGACCGCGGCCATCGTCGGTTATACCAACGCCGGCAAATCCACGCTGCTGAATCTGCTCACTGATGCGCAGGTCCTGTCGGAGGACAGGCTCTTTGCCACGCTTGACCCGACCAGCCGTGTCATGGAGCTGGATGACGGGCAGCAGGTCCTGCTGACGGATACTGTCGGCTTTATCCGAAAGCTTCCTCATCATCTGGTCGAGGCGTTTCGGAGTACATTGGAGGAAGCCCGCTTCGCGGATTATATCATCCATGTCGCGGATGCCTCCAATCCACAGGTGGAAATGCAGATGGAGGTCGTCTATGATACGCTGAAGGAACTGGGCGTAGTCGGCAAACCCGTGATCACCCTGCTCAACAAGCAGGATCTGGGTACGGATGACATTCGTGACCCCCGGGCGGATCATGTGCTGAAGATCAGCGCCAGGACCGGCGAGGGTATCGAAGAATTCAAAAAGCTCATGGAAGAGCTGCTCAGCGAAAATCTGATCCTGGTCGAGAGAGTATATTCGTATGATCAGGCAGGCAGGATCGCGCTGATCCGGGAACACGGACAGCTCCTGAGGGAGGAGTATCTGCCCGACGGAATCGCTGTGACGGCCCGTGTCCCGAAGGAAATATATGGAAGAATCTAAAGTAATTATGAAGGAGCTTGTGACTGAACAGTTACAATATGAAAATGAAAAGGTGGGGCTGCTTCAGCAGCCCCACCTTTTTTATACTCGCGAGGTCAAGCCTGACTCCATTTTCCTTAGAGCCTCTGGTTTAGTCGATGACCTGGAAGATAAAGAATTTGAGATAATAGGACTCACCCGCCCCCCAAAGCACCGGGTGATCCGGCGACTGGGCACGCAGCTCCACCTGACGCAGACGACGGTGGGCGTCCTTGGCAGCCTGGGCGATGGTGCGGGAGAAAAGCTCGTTGTCCATAAAATGAGAACAGGAACAGGTTGCGAGGAAACCGCCGTTTTTTACCAGCCGGATGCCGCGCAGATTGATCTCACGGTAACCACGCACCGCATTTTTGACGGAGCTCCTGGATTTTGTGAAGGCCGGAGGATCCAGGATCACTACATCATACTTGCTGCCGGCGGCTTCCAGTTCCGGGAGCAGTTCAAAAACGTCAGCACAGCGAAAGCTTACCCGGTCCTCCAGATGATTCAGGGATGCATTGAGCTGAGCCTGCCGGATGGCGGTGTCAGAGGCATCCACGCCCAGGACATGGGCAGCTCCGGCCAGCCCGGCGTTCAGGGCAAAGGAACCTGTATGGGTGAAGCAGTCCAGGACTTCGGCTCCGCTGCAGAGCCGCTGGACGGCGAGCCGGTTGTACTTCTGGTCCAGGAAAAAGCCGGTTTTCTGTCCTTCAGCTACGTCAACCAGATAACGCACGCCGTTTTCACAGATCTCTACCTGTGTATCGAAGGGTTCTCCGATAAAGCCGGAGTAAAGCTCCATGCCCTCCTGCCGGCGGACTTTGGCATCGCTGCGTTCGTAAATGCCCCGGATCCTGACGTCGTCCTCTGCCAGAATCCGGCAGAGGATCTTCAGGATCTGTTCCTTGTAACGGTCAATGCCGAGAGCGAGGGACTGTACTACGAGCACGTCATTGTACTTGTCGATCACGATGCCGGGCAGCAGATCCGATTCTCCGAAAACGAGCCTGCAGCTGGAGGTGTCCACTACCTTTTTCCGGTATTCCCAGGCAGTCCGGAGCCGGCCTACAAAGAATGATTCATCGATGAGCGTATGTTCGCTGCGGGACAGGAGACGGATGGTGATCCGGGACTGGCGGTTGATAAAACCCTTTCCCAGCGGATATCCGTCAAAATCATGCACCAGGACCAGATCTCCGTCCACAAAGCTTCCGCGGACAGAATCGATCTCATTGTCATATACCCACAGACCACCCGATTTGAGAAAACGGCCCTCTCCTTTGCGCAGGGTAGCAACGGCGGGAGTCATAGGCAGATCCTCCTTTCCAGGATATTTATCTTATATTGATTTGCGGTAACTGTTCAGTCAGCACCTCGCATTTACTGCGAGGTGCGTGGAACAAAAGATCAACAGCCAAGGCCAGGCGCACTTCTAATGCGACGAAAGGAGCCTGCGCCTGGCCTCGTAACTGTGAAGGAGCTTGTGACTGAACA
>JAFWDX010000457.1 GCA_017515945.1 Blautia sp.
ACTTTAAAATCCCATTATGATAATGTTATTACAATCTACATTAAGAAAAATAGAAAAGAATTATTATCTTCAATACTAAAGAAAAGATGTAGTGATGAAGAAAAGGTTATTCAGGAAAAAAACTGCGGCAATTCTGTCAGGAATTCTACTGTTATATGGGGGCATGCTGCCCGGATCGGTCGTGTCCATGGCGGAGGAGACCTGGGAACAGGAATCTGAGGCGTCTGTAATGGAAACCGGCGCTTCAGAGGGAGAAGCCATGGAATATATGGAAGAATCCTGGAGCATTGAGACGGAACTGCCCGTGGAACCCGCAGAGGAGGATTACCCGGAGGGGGAAGAGGAACAGGATGATCAGGAGTACGGACAGGATTTTCCGGACGGAGAAGTACCTGTGGATGAGTCCGACGAATCCCTGGAGGATGCGGATGAAAACCTCCCGGAGGCTGATGAGAGCATAGATGTGGAGACGGCTGAGTGGGAAGAAGATCAGGAGATTTCAGTTCCCGATGAAACACCGCAGGGTGAAGAAAACGCCGGTGAAAATACAGAATCCGTGATCAGTACGGAGGAGCCGGTTCGGGAGACGACAACGGAGAGCACAACGGCAGAGGTGGTTGAGAGCACTACAGAGATGACAACCATCGATGAACTGGATCAAACGGCGGTGGGCTCGCTCCTGCCTCTTCGGGAGATCAGGGCGTATCTGTTCCTGGACAGTTTTTCCGACGAGGAACTGAAGGCGGTTCCGCTGTCGAAAATTCTGGCTCTTCTCCGGGACGAGAAGGGTAATCCGGTTGAGATTCCTGAGGGGAAAAAGGTCGTGTGGACCCACTTTCCGAAAAATGAATACAATGCGGAACAGGATGTGTATCATGTGAAGTCACCTGATGATACGGTGAGCCTGTCAGATCTGAATTGGATAGCGGACGCGTGGGGCTACGGTTATTCTAATATGGAACTGATCGTAGGGACAGGAAACCAGCTTGATGAAAAGGCGATCCGGTACATCGTCAAAGTGTACAGGACTGAAAGAAATGCTGAGTATCTTACTTTTGAAGTGTATACAGAGTCCGAAGACGGATCAAGAAAAAAAATAGCAAGTGCACAGAGAGACAGGCGGGATTATGAACAGCCGGATTCCGCGGGCCGGACAGGCAATACATGGGATGTCAGGCTTGCCACTACAGAAAACCTGAACAATGAAAAGGTATATGTCGGGCTGTCATCTGCGCTTCAGTCGAGATATGGTGAGTATAAAATTGAAGTTTACGAGGGAACTGATACGTCATTAAGCTCTCCGATCACGGACAGACTCCTGAACCAGGATATGTCCGCGGCCGGTTCCGGATATGCGCTGGAAAGCCTTACACATTCATTTATCGTGGCATACTACATGAATGGGACGTTGATCGATCAGGTCATGCTGAATGTCAGTTTTGGAGGTGCGACTCCATCTCTTGCAGTGCGGCTTACAAAACCGGGAGAGGGCAATAGCTATCCCCGTACATATTACGATGAAAAAGATGGCGTTGAACACTATATATTTGATAGAGCAGACCTTTCAGAATATCCGAATCTCAGATTCATTGGCAGTAACGATTTATATGAAAATATTTCAGACAGGATCGCAAAGGCAGTGGAAGGAAATTATTCTTCCCTGAGTGAGGCTGCGCAGGCATCTGATATAAAAGACCCGCTTTTCAGTGCGGACGGTTATAAAACAGACATCATCGGAGGTAAATACTATACTGTTTTCTTTGCACAGGATGCCGGTTTTACGATCGATCATATAACGGTTTTTGTCGGAGCCGAGCAAATTGAAAATACATCCTCTCCTTATTTCAGCGTGGACTCTTTAAAAAACATTAATGGGGAATATCTGAAGACGTACGAGGTCAACAACTACCGCCGTCGGGAACTTGACACCATGTATGATTTCGGATATCAGACGGTTATGGTGCTTGACGAAAAAGCAGATCTTTCCCAGCTTGTGCCTGTCTTTTCGGCTCCGGAAGGCGCGCAGGTATATGCCGGAAATGAGAACGAGGCAGGGGAAAAACAGATTTCGGGCGAGACAGTACAGGATTTTTCGAAAGGTCCGGTCAGATATACCGTTGCTGTAAATGATCAGGTTAAAAGTTATGTTGTCTCTGTAAAGAAAAAGGAGACCGGCCCCAGCCTGTTTGTCTTCGGACCGAGCAAGCGTGAGGTGCTGCTGGTTGATTATTTTGATAACAGGCATGATATCCTGATCGCTAATATGGGAGATGAACCCCTGACAGGTCTGAAAGCCACACTTGACGCGACAAATGTCATGCTGGATGATTATTGGACTGTTGGAAACGAGGGCAATGATACCCTGGCGCCTTTTGAATACGTGGATCCGCACATAATGAATGTAGACGATGAAGAATATGAGGGCTATGAAGACTACATACAGTACGGCGAACTTCAGAACATTGCGAAGATCAGGCTGGTGCCGGATGGGGAAGGTGCAATAAAAGGCACATTGACAATTTCTGCCGATGGGCAGAAGGATGTCGTGATAGAACTGGAAGGTATAGCTTCCAGTCCGAAGATCCTGCCGAATGAATTTCGTGACGGTGTCAAATATGTCCCTTATTCTGCAATAATCCAGACAGACAATAAATATTCCGGTATCCTGAGCGTGCTGGCGAATTTAAATGAAAGCAACAAAGATAAGTCGTCCAAACCGGATACCGGAGTTATGACCTTTGAATTGACAGAGGGAGAATTGCCTCCGGGAATGGAACTGAGGACTACGACCGGTGAGATCTACGGTACGCCTCAAAAGAAAGGTACTTATAATTTCACAGTCCGGGCTGATTTCGGAGTCCATATTTTCCCGCCTTCTACGGCAAAGCTTTCGATCACGATAAAGAAAAACACAGACGAGAATGTCTTTAATACATCCAATGAAGGATATATGATCGAAACACATATCGGAGAAAGCACAGGGGATTATGGCTTTGTCCTGGATTCCTTTGAAAAAGATATCGTGTTTACTTCAGAAGGCCCCAACAGCAATTTCATTGATCTGTGGCTGAATGGAGAGAGACTGGATCCATCTGCCTATGACAGGGAAGAGGGCAGTACAAAGATAACGATCGCGGGTAATACCATGGAGAGCCTCGCAAATACAGGTGATGGTGAGAATAATACCATTTCGATGGAGTTCCGCGAGGATGGGGATGTTGAAAAAGATCTTCATGTCACTTCGCAGAACTTCAGGGTTGAAATAACGCCGGAGGATGAGCCGGAGCCTACAGATGCTCCTGAGGCCACGAATACACCCGTGCCGACCAGACCGGCAAATACCGCGACACCTACAGCTGCTCCTGCGGTAACGGCAGCAGTGACAAGAACCCCTGCGACATCGTATTCAGGTTCGAGTACATCATCCGGTACGGCTGCACGGACGGTGACGCCCACAGCGCAGCCGCATGCAACTGAAGCGCCTCAGTCTCAGAGCAAACAGGCTGCAGCTACGGGAGACGAGACTGAAACTGCCGGGTGGTTATGCCTGATGTGCCTGAGCGCTGCGGCTATGGTGCTGGTAAGGGCCAAAAGAAAGGCGGCCAGGTAAAAAGAATACAGGGGATAGGCTGAATTGGTCTGGCAGGCTCCTTTGCAGTCCTGATGTACCATTGACATAACAGTTATCAGAGCGTCTTATACGTGGAATTCTACGTATCAGGACGCTCTGTATGATTATACCAGAGAGTCTTATACTGGCGCGATGAAATAAATGGAAAATCTGCCTGAGTTTCCGCGCGGTATATGCAGAGGCTCTAAATACGTGGAAGCAAAACATTCCACGTATTTAGAGCCTCTAGTATAACAGGTGGAAAACTATTGTTTCCGAATTATATACTAAATTCCATAAAAGATGAAAACTGAACATTTTACAAGAATTACAAACGGAATCCTCCTGCTTATATGCCTGTTTATGGCTGCAGCAGGTTTTATCTGTAAGGATCAATTAATCGAAACGCTTGAAAAAACAATTTATTATAAAAGCGCATTAAAGCTGGCCGGGATTGTGATTTGTCTCTGCCTGGCAGGTATTTTTGCACCGAAAGTAAGGGCCGGGGACAGATGGAACAGAATAATTTCATTCCTGTTCTTCTTCGCAAGCCCGCTTTATATTTTTTTTACAACGCAGGTGGTGACCACCGAGGCGAAGCCGCGCTGGTCTGTTTTTCGAAAGCTTTTTGGAGACCCGGGCGTCTCGCTGAAGCTGATCATTCTGAATTATATACTGATCCTGCTGATCGTATCCGCATTGACATCTCTGACCGATAATACCACGATCGGGACAAACCTGGCTTTCATCATACTGCTGCTGTTTTCGATCGTGAATATTTATGTCAGTGAGTTCCGGGGGAACGCGATTTCAGCGATCGATTTTACTGTTCTGAGTACAGCTCTGGATGTGGCGGGCGATTATTCGATCGGGATCACATATCGGATCTATCTGGCATTGCTTATGTGGCTTTTCTACGTGATCATTAGTACGAAAATGCCCTTTGGAAAACTCTTTCGCAGGAAACGGTATTATGTCCTTTCCCTGGTGGGAACCGCTCTCGTCTGCACTTTGGGACTTCATTTCCTGGTCTTCGGATCATATCTGAAGAACGAAGGCATAAAGATCAGCTATTTCCATACCATACGTTCTTACCGACATTACGGAGTGCCGGTAACCTTTGCACGGTCAGTACAGGAGGCTGTCCCGCAAAAGCCGGAGGGTTATTCCCTGCAGCGGGTCAAAGAGATCATGCAGCGATATCCTTCGGATCCTGCAGAAAAGGACGGGAAAGGGATCTCCAGGAAAAGACCGGATATCATCATCGTGATCGATGAATCCTTTACAGATCTGGAGCTGGTAGGGGAATTTGAAACGAATATGGATCCGATCCCGCTTTTTCATGGACTGAGCGAAAAGTATTATCATGGTGTCAGCTATGCGTCGGTTCGGGGCGGACAGACGGCAAACACGGAGTTTGAGTTCCTGACGAATCACACTATGGCATTCCTTCCGACTGCTGCGGTGCCGTTCCAGATCTATATTCATAAACCGATGCCGTCAATGGCTGTGATAAAAGAACAGGACGGTTACTGCGGGATCGAAGCTTTTCATCCATGGAAAGCGACGAATTATAACCGTGACAGCGTGTATCCTTTGCTGGGGTTTGAAGAATATTATCACAGAAGGAATACGCCTCTGCGCCTTAAGACCTTCCGTGGCAAAATATCAGACCGTTCGGATTTCAATAATCTGATCGCAATCTATGAGCAGGACAGAAAAGAGAGCGACCGCCCCTGGTTCTTTTATAATATGACGGTTCAGAATCATTCTCCGTACGGAAAGGAAACGCCGGATTTTGAAGAGGAGATTTGGACGACAGATCTTAAAGAAGAATACCGTGACGTAGATCAGTATCTGAGCCTGACGCGGAAGACGGACAATGCCTTGCGGATGCTGTTTAAATATTTCCGGACAGTTAAGGAACCGACGATCATTATGGTGCTCGGGGACCATCAGCCCAAACTTAAAAACGCTTTTTACGAAGAAATACGTGGTGAAAGTATGGAAGACGATACCACCGAGGACATGATGGACCTGTATAAGGTCCCGTTCCTGATCTGGAGCAACAGAAAATATGGAGATACCGACCTGGGCGAAACCAGTATGAACTATCTGCAGACGATCCTGGCTCAGATTTACGGCGGCCCTTTGACGGGATACCAGAAATTTCTTTCCGAACTCAGAAAAGAAGTTCCCGTTATCAATGCGTTTGGGTATTATGGCCGGAACGGGAAATTCTATGAGACAGACGACGAGTCATCGCCATATTATGAACAGATCGAAGAATACCGGATGCTGGAATATTATGCGATGTTTGATAAAGACAACAGCCTGGAAGGATTTTATAAACTTGATATCACGATATGAATCAAGGTAAATGGGGTCAGGCCCTCCAAACATTCTGTGAACAGCGTTCATGGGTGAGTCACGGGGACAGGTTCCTTGACT
>JAFWDX010000458.1 GCA_017515945.1 Blautia sp.
GAACACTGACAGATTCCGGGCCCGGGATCATGAATTGTGTCCAATATGCGCTTGAAAAGATCGGCCGCCCGGAACCAGATGTTCAGAAGCTGCGGGTTTTTGTCGGACCGCCCATGATCCGCCAGTTTATGGATTATGCCGGTATCGACGAGGATGAAGCCCGTCAGGCAGTGGTTTATTACCGGGAACGATATGTTCCCACAGGGATCTTTGAGAACTCAGTCTATCCGGGTATGTCCGAACTGCTGGCTTTCCTTAAGGCAAAGGGATATAAGGTTGCGGTGGCTTCGTCAAAACCTGAATTTATGGTAAAAACCGTTCTGGAACATTTTGAACTGCTTCAGTACTTTGATGAACTGGTGGGAGCTGCGCCGGATGGCAGTCTGACCGATAAGGCCGATGTGATCCGGGAGGCGATGCGGCGTCTGGGGATTCCGGATGAGCGCAAAAAGGAAGTCCTGATGATCGGAGATACCCGATATGATGTGGAAGGAGCCGGGAAGGCAGGAGTGGACTGCGTCGCTGTGGCCTATGGTTATGGAGAAAAAAGGGATCTGGAGGCCGCGGCTCCTCTGCGGATCGTCGATACGGTTGAGGAGCTCAAAGATTTTTTCTGCTGAGTCCCCGCAGAAAGCGTACGGCCATTTCTTTTTTGTGGGGACTGATCCTGCCGGTTGCGGTTCATTTCCTGATCGGTCAGGTGCTGAGCTATGGAGCCCTCTGGCTCCTCAGGGACAGGAATGACAAGATCTATGATTCGTATATGGGTATGGTCATGGCCCTCACAGGTCTTACAGGGCTGCTGGCGACGATCCTGCTGCTGCCCATGTTCGTCCATGATGAGCGATGCAGGCGCGTCGGTGGGCTGAGACGGAGAAAGCTTCCACTGTTTACTGATCCGTGGGAGTCAATCCTGCTTATCGGGACCGGGGCCGGTCTGTCCCAGTATCTGAATATATTTATGGCGCTGATCAGCGGTCTCCTCCCGGCCTCGGATTACAGTGAGACGATGGAACTCATTGAAAGAGGACAAAGTCTTGCGGCCATGATCTTTTTTATGGGCATCCTGGCACCTGTTGCAGAGGAAGTCATTTTTCGCTGGATTTTGTATCTGCGCCTGCGTGACAGGCTTACGGTATGGCCGTCGGTTCTGATCAGTGCGGCATTGTTCGGCATTTATCACGGAGATGTGCTCCAGGGAACATATGCCGGTATCATGGGGATTTTTCTTGCTCTGATCATGGAGTATTCAGGCAGCCTGACAGGCAGTATCCTGATCCATGCCGGGGCAAATACGTGGGGGATTCTGCTGCCGGAGCTGGTTTATGGTGAGATGAATGGCAGTGAGCAAATTGTCCTGGCTCTTTCTGTATTCTGGCTGTGCTGCATGACAGCAGCCTGTTATCTGATCAGAAATAAACGTGCAGGGGATGGTTCTCTGTGTTGAAATGACAGCAGCCGGTCAACGGCGGTTTTATCAGCACACTTAACCGTCCCTTTTTTTGGGAGGAGATCATATGGGAAATCAAATGCGCCTCGACAGGTTTCTGGCTGACGCAGGCCTGGGGACCCGGACAGAGGTGAAAAAATATATCCGCCAGGGAAGAATAAAAATAGGAGAGGAGATCGTAAACAGACCGGATCTGAAAACAGACGGACAGGATGTCTTCTTCGATGGAAATCCTGTCAGCGCTTCTCCTGAGCATCTGTATTATCTGCTGAACAAACCTGCAGGGTGGGTCAGCGCGACGGAGGATACCCGGGAAAAGACGGTTCTGGATCTGCTCCCGCCTCATCCGCGCAGAAATCTGTTTCCTGTTGGCCGGCTGGACAAAGATACGGAAGGCCTCCTGCTGATCACGGATGACGGAGCACTGGCTCATGCGCTGCTGGCTCCCGGAAGGCATGTGGACAAAGTATACGAAGCCCTTGTCAGAGGAAAGCTTGGAGAGGAGTCTGTCCGGGCTTTTGAAAATGGCATGGACATCGGTGATGACAAGCCGACGCTGCCGGCAAAGCTGGAGCTGATCGAGGACCGGATCGAGAATGGCGTTCCATACGTGCTTGTGCGGATCACATTGCATGAGGGACGGTATCATCAGGTAAAACGGATGATAAAAGCCTGCGGCGGCGAAGTGGTGAGGCTCAGACGTCTTTCCATGGGTAATCTGACGCTGCCGGATGGTCTTTTGCCTGGTCAGTGGCTGAAAATGACGGCAGATACTCTTTTTTTTCTTGCAAACAGCAACAAACAGGGATAAAATAAAAGTGTCTTTTTATGCAATTTGTGCTTTTTAAATTATTTGCTCCTTTCGGGAGGTGTACATTTTTATGTATAAAAGAAAAAGAAGCTGGTCCCAGCATCAGGATTTCATATTGCTGGACGTGATGTGCCTGGAACTTGCCTTCCTGATGAATGTCTTTCTGCACTATGGAAATCTGATTTACCTGACCACACGGTTTTTTCAGCTGATCATGA
>JAFWDX010000459.1 GCA_017515945.1 Blautia sp.
CTTGCCGGCATAGACATCATAGGGATTGGAAACGGATGCGACCAGCACGTAGTAAAGAGGATAAGCGACGATCAGCATGATCGCCAGACAGATCAGTACAAGGATGATGTCACTCGTCCTGTCGGAAAGCCCATGCAGGGTCCCTGCTTGTTTTTTTCTCATGATGCTTTCCTCCTTATACAAATCTGACGTCTTCGGACAGCTTTTTGGCCAGCCGGTTGACGACGATCAGAAGTATGATATTCACCACGGTGTTGAACAGCCCGACAGCGGTTGAATAACTGTACTTGGCGTTTTCAATACCCTGCTGGTACACGTAGACGGAAATCACATCGCTGGTGGCTTTGTTCAGGTCGGTCTGAAGAAGGAAGACCTTTTCGAATCCGACATTCATCAGGCTGCCGGCGCTCATGATCAGCATCAGGACGACCTGGGGAAGCAGCTCCGGAAAATCAATGAACTTGATCCGCTGGAACATGGAGGCTCCATCGATCTTGGCAGCCTCATAATGGGAGGTATCGATGTTGGCCAGGGTCGCCATATAGACGATGATGCCCCAGCCTGCGTCCTGCCAGATCCCTGAAGCGATGTAGATGGTGCGGAAGGCGCCCGCCTCGGAAAGAAAATCGATGCTGGTGCCTGCGATAAGGTTGATCAGTCCGCCCGAAGGGCTCAGGAAGATCCGCAGCATACCACAGACGACCATGGTCGAAATGAAATGAGGCGCGTAGAGCACGGTCTGCACCGTCCGTTTGAATCGCTGAAAGCGGAGCTGGTTGATCATCAGAGCCAGGATGACCGGAATCGGGAAGCTCCAGAGCAGGCTGTAAAAGCTCAGCAGAACCGTATTGCGGATCATGCGCATACAGTTCGGCGCCCTGAAGAAACGCTCAAACCATTTCCAGCCCACAAAGGGACTGCCGAACATGCCCCTGCTTGCCTTGTAATCGCGGAACGCGATCTAGATGCCGTACATGGGAATGTACTTGTAGATGATGGTCAGCACGATCGGGATCAGCAGCATCAGGTAAAGCTGCCAGTAATCCTGGATCCGGTGACCGCTCATCCGCCTGGCTTTCCGGGGTACGGCCGTATTTGATTTACTCATGTCACTACTCTCCTTGAAAGAAACAACTGGTTCCACGCGCGCTGTGAAACGTTACACAAGGTTTGTGATCTGAATATACTACAGGTGTGGACAAGTGTCAATATGAGTTGAATGTAATTAATGCAAAATGCGATTATTTGTTTGAATATAACAATCTATTAGTATTGATTTTGTGCAATAGTGCTTCATGAATCGTTTCACGTGTATTTTTCAAATTATATTGACAGTGTTTCATGATTGTTATAGAATAATTTCATGAAATATATAATTGCATTGTACCGGGGTGATTAGATTCATTGAAACTGTGAAGGAGCTTGTGACTGAACAGTTGCGATTTATTTTCCATACTGTGGAGGTGCCTGTGACCGAACAGGCCCCCCCGGAATACTGCACAGGGAGGCTTTGCGTCAGATGAAACGGAAAAGTACTGCGCCGACAATGAAGGATGTGGCGCTCGAAGCAGGCGTTGCTCTCGGAACGGTCTCGAAGGTGATCAACGGCGTTCCTGTCGGAGATTCATATCGCCGTAAGGTGGAGGAGGCCATCAAAAAGCTGAATTATCAGGTCAACAGCTACGCGCAGGGCCTGAAGGCTCATCGAACGAATACCGTCGCCTTTTTGGTTCCCAATACTACGAATCCGTATTTTGCAACCCTTACGCATTATGTGAATCTTTCACTGATGAAAAGGAACTACCGGATGCTCTTATGCTGCACGGATTTCAACCCTGCCCTTGAGCAGGACTATGTTTCCATGGTCCATAAGAATCAGGTGGACGGGATCATCGGCATGACTTACAATCCGGATCTGATCGTCGATGAAAATACGCCTTTTGTTTCCATCGACCGTTGCCTCAGCCCGCAGATCCCGTGCATCAGCAGCGACAATTTTGCAGGGGGACAGCTTGCAGCCGAAAAGCTTGCGGATCTGGGCTGTACCCATGTCGCGTTCATGCGCATCGGTTCTTCCCTGACCAACGAGCCGAACAAACGGAAAGCAGGCTTTGAGAACGGCTGTCTGATGCGGGGACTGACTTTTGAAAGCCTCCTGCTGGACGACGGGACGCCCCTGGAGGCATTCACGGATTTTCTGAGGGAACATGTCAGAAATGGCCGGATGGAGTTTGACGGTATATTCTGCGGTACGGATTATTATGCCGTTCAGGTACGTAATTCATTGGCAGAACTGGGATTTAGCGTACCCGGGGATGTACAGCTGATCGGATTTGACGGTGTACGGATGTTTCCCGACAGTCCCCTTCTCTGCTCCACCATCGTTCAGCCGGTGGAGGATATCGCTCAGCTGTGTGTGGACTTTGTCCTGCAGGAAGGAATGGCCACAAAACCGCCTCTGATCTGTCTCCCGGTACGCTATGAGGCAGGGGGCACGACCAGGGAGGAAACAGATTCATGAAATACGGATTTCGCAACTGGTGGTACTATTACAAATGGTATTGCCTCCTGGGGGCGGCCGGCGTGATCATTCTGTTCGGGAGACTGGCCGATGCCTTCGGATGGTTTGAAAGAAAACCGGACATCCAGATCGCGTATATAGGATCCGTCCGATTGCCCGAGGAGTATGCTGCCGGACTTGAGGAAGTCTTTGCCTGTGCGGCAGATGATTTTAACCGTGACGGCACCACAACGGCTGTCCTGCATCAATATATACTGGAACCGGATGGTGTATCGGAGGATGCCATGTACGCCAGATATGCCGCCGAAATAGAGATCATCGGCGACATAACGGACTGTGACAGCTATCTGTTTCTGATGGAGGATCCGGCCGATGTGCAAAGACGGTTCCAGATCCTCGCCGATCCTGACGGAAATCCGGCCGGACCAGCCGATCTGTCCGTGACAGATAAATGCATCCGATGGAAGGACTCTGACCTGCTCGCGACCGTCAGCCCGGATTGTCTGGGTGATTATGAGGAAGCGGCTCAGGAACTGTATCTGGGACGCAGAGCATTCGAGACCGAAAAAACCACAAAATATCTGCGGAAGTGCGAGGAGCTCTGGAAAACTCTGAATGAGTCACAGGGACAGGTTCCTTGACTCATTTTCAGTCAGGTCGTGGACAATAATGTCTTCGAGGTGATACCGCGCGAAAACTCAGGCACATGTTTCGTTGAATTATTTGCGAGAATGTAAGATAAGGAGCAACTGTTCAGTCCGCACCTCGCATTTACTGCGACACCGCGGGTGTGCCTTTGCTGATGCGTGGAATAAAAGCTCAACAGTCAAGGCCACACCGAAGGAGCTTGTGATTGAACAGTTACGATAAGGAGAAAGGATCATATATGAAAGGCATGAAGAACACCGCGTGTATTCCGGTACTGCTCATATGCGCAGTCTTATTCGCAGGCTGTACCCCGGCCGAGCTTTCATTGTCGGAAGATATCCCACAGACAGACGCCGAATACACACAGCTGGGTCCGGTACTGATGGTGGAAAAGATGGACTGCCTCGAGCTGCTTGACGCAAAGGATGTTCTTTCCGCGGATGGCCTGTTCTACGGAACCTGGGGCAGCGGGGAACTGCACAGCTATGAGGATGAAGATGGAAATGAGATACAGATCCGCGACGTTCAGCTATTTGCTCTGGTCAGCGAAAAAGAGAATCCGGAGCAGGCGGCTGCAGAAACGGACAATCTGCTCTATACCGCGCGGGAGACCTATCACGTAACGGAAGAAAAACAAGTCGAGATCGATGGGAGAGAGTTTACCTGTCTGGTCTATGACAACGAAGGGATCCGGAAAAATGCCCACTATGCGCGGGGGATCTCTGCTTTTAAAACGGAGGGGAACTGTGCTCTCTGTATTGAACTGACCAGCCAGAAGGAGTGGGATAAGGATATGGAGCCACTGCTAAAGGAATTTTTGGAGCATTGCCGTTTTTCGGGATGAGTCAAGGAACCTGTCCCCGTGACTGATTCACCTTGTCTGGCGTTTTCTGATTGGCCTGCACTTCCCTTGTCTGATTGACCTTGTCTGGCGTTTTCGGGTTGATATGAAAAGCGCACGTCCTTCAGCTCCAGATCATTTCCCGCCGGCACTTTTCCTTCTACAGGCCGTACCATCTCCGGCGCGTCCAGGATCGCCCTCACTTCCCCAAAGATCGTCCCCATGGTCTGCAGATCATCCGAATAGCTCATCAGGGTGACGAGCGGCGTGATCAGACCGACGGACAGAATTATGATCATGACGAAATCCTTTGAGGACAGGCTGCCGTTCTTTACAAGAATCCCGCCGACCGGCAGCACGGAGACCATGGTGGCCGGCATCACGACCATGGCAAAGGTCATGGGCAGAAAGACCTCCGTTTCCGCGCACAGCTGCATACGCTGCGCTGCTCAGCTTTTTCATTGTGTGCTTCCTCATCGTTGGTAAACATACTTGGGTTCGTGTTAGCTAACCATTAAACAAACACATCGCCTGTCCCTATAAGAGACAGGCGGTGTATTTTACAGATAATCAAAAACCCAGCAGCTGCTTCCAGCCCGGCAGGAAGAACGCCTCCAGTGTGTCCAGACAACGGTACGCTTCCTCCTCGGTATATCCATGTACGACCGGTTCAAACATGGCGCTCGTATATGCGCTCAAGAGCAGATGGAGTTCTTTCGGATCAATCTCCCTGGTCGCGTATCCCCTTTCCCGAAGCATCGGCAGAAAGGAAAGCATCCTTTCCTGATGCTGCTGAGTCAGATCATGGAGAAAATTTTCATATGGAGAGCCCTGGGCCTTTGTCAGCAGGAGCCTGTATTCCTCCATATTGGGATAGATCAGATCCTGCATCATGTTAATCTCGGAATCCTTCCATAAATCAACGGTATCCGTTTCCACAGACTGGATGCTCCGGCTGATATGAGCTTCCAGCCATTCATCGATCCTGTCAATGGAAGGGGAAACCAGTTCACCGAACAGGCCGGCCTTGTCCCTGCAGTGCCGGTACAGACCTGCGGCCGTCATGCCACAACGCTCCCCGATCCGGCGCATGGAAGCATCCTCATATCCGTACTCCATGAACTCTTCTCTTGCTGCTGCAAGAACTCTCACATGTGTTGTCGTCTTATCTCTGGGCACAGGTATCCTCCTTGTGTTAGATACATCTAACACAATTAGCTAACACTGTCAAGCCAAAATGAGTCAAGGGGACAGGTTCCTTGATTCACACGTACGTGCGAGTCAAGGAACCTGTCCCCCTGACTCATTAACTTTGATTAAGCAGGCGTAAAATCCCTTCAAAGAGCTCTTCTGCCGAATACGCCACAAACTCTGGAAATCCTTCAGCCGGGCAGGTGCCGGCATACCGTTCGGGGAACGGCAGCCGACGGGGATTGTACCAGACGCTGTGCCAGCCCACCGAGGCAGGAGCCGCGACATCCCCTTCAAAATTATCGCCGATATACAGGCACTGCTCCCCGGACAGAGAAAGCCTGCGGGCCTCGATCTCAAAGATCTCCGGATAGGGCTTCATGATCCCAACGTCTCCCGAAATACACCAGTTTGATTCCGGGATCCATTTTTCCAGGCCAAGTGCATGAATCTTGACACGCTGCCGGTCAGAAGGGCCGTTCGTTACCACACCCAGGGTCAGACCGCGCCGGTAAAGCTCGTCCAGGATTTCCTCCATACCCGGATCAAGGCTGATACGGCTTTGGTGGTAAGCATATCTATCCTCGAAGCACAGGATCTCCCGGTCCGGAACGGCCTGACCGAATTCAGCCAGGGCCTTGCCGAGACGGTAGATATACATTTCATTCATTGTAATGGTGCCGCGCTGGGAGGCTTCGAAAACCTCATCTCCGTAAAAGCACCTGCGCTCATAGAGCTTTACCCAGTCCAGTTCGAAATGGGGCGCCAGGACATCCCGGCAGGCCTTGCAGAAAGGCTGGCTTCTGCTGTACAGGGTGTCGTCCACATCAAAAACAACAGCTTTTATCGTCATTCTTCGTTCTTATCCCCCTTCTTCTTTCTCCACTTCACACATTCCGTCAGGAGATACTCGATCTGCCCGTTCACTGAGCGGAAGTCATCCTCCGCCCAGGCGGCTATGTCATTGTACAGCTTTTCAGAAAGCCGGAGGGGGATCTGCTTTTTCTTATTATCTGCCATCTGCGAACTCCGTTATCGCATCCGTCAGTACAGAGTGCCCGTATTGACGATCGGCTGCGCGTCGTGATTCCCGCAGAGAACGACGAGCAGATTGGAAACCATGGCTGCTTTTCTTTCTTCGTCCAGGACGACCGTCTCCTTCTCACTCAGCCGCTCCAGGGCCATTTCGACCATCCCCACGGCTCCGTCCACGATCATTTTCCTGGCATCGATGATGGCGGAAGCCTGCTGTCTCTGCAGCATGACAGCCGCGATCTCCGGCGCATATGCGAGATACGTGATCCTGGCGTCAATGATCTCAAGCCCGGCCTGTTCAACCTTTGCCTGGATCTTATCGCGGATCCTGGCGGCCACGACCTCACTGGAGCCACGCAGGCTGCCCTCATCGGCAACACCGTCTCCGGTCGTATCCACGTTCGGCGCTACGTCATAGGGGTAGATCCGGACGATATCGCGCAGCGCACTGTCGCACTGCAGGGACAGATATTCCTTGTAATTGTCCACGTTGAATACGGCCTTAGCCGTGTCTTTGACCCGCCACATCACAGCGATGCCGATCTCAACCGGGTTGCCCAGGCAGTCATTGATCTTCTGTCTGTTATTGTTGAGGGTCATGATCTTGAGCGAGATCTTTTTGCTCGGAAGCTCCACACTGGTGTTGGTACCTGATATAAGGATCTTCTGGACGGAACTGCCGCCGTCAACATCTCCGCTCTGGTTCAGTCTGGTCCTGGCGGCAGGGTTAACGCTTGTGCAGAAGGGGTTCACGAAATAAAAGCCCTCTTCCTTAAGGGTGCCCACATATTTGCCGAAGAGTGTGAGCACCAGTGCCTCCTGCGGTTTGAGCACCTTGAGGCCGCCTGTCAGGATCGGCGCGCAGGATGTCACGATAATGCTCACGACCAGCAAGGCGACAGCTCCCGGAGTCGTCCGCTGATCCAGCCGGATCGCAGCCATGACGATCCCGAAAATGCTCAAAGCCTCCAGCAGAATAAATCCCAGGAGAACTGCCATACCGTTTTTCTTTCCCTGTAATACGACTTCATTCATGTCCTTACCTCCTTTTGAACCTATTATAGCCGAAGCATTATAAATCATATCTGAAAGATATCATATTGATATCATATTGTCAAGTACCGATTAGGAAAACGCGCTACTATTCACGGTCTGACTGAAACGGGGTGAGATCTGGCTTTCCGGAAGGTAAATGGGGTCAGGCCCTCCAAACATTCTGTGAACAGCGTTCAGGAACCACACAGGGGACGGTTCTCTGTGTGGCACCACACAGAGAACCGTCCCCTGTGTGGTTCC
>JAFWDX010000460.1 GCA_017515945.1 Blautia sp.
AGGAACCAGCCCCCCTGACTCAAATGAGTCAGGGAACCTGTCCCCTTGACTCATTTGCCTGCGATACTGAACGGGCGTCAGGTGATAAAACTCTTCAAATTTCCTGTAAAAAAAAGTGCGGTTCGAGAATTGCATGATCCGGGCGATCTCCTGGATCGGAGTGCTGGTGGAACGCAGAAGCTCTGCGACCTCTTTCATACAGATGGACAGGCCATAATCCGTGATGGACAACCCGGTCATTTTCTGTACGATGTGGTTCATATGGGAGCCGGAATAGTGAAGCCGTTCGGATAGCTCACTTCGGGAGATCCGGCCATGGGATGCGCGAATGCAGGTGTCGATCTCTTCGAACAACAGATTTTCTCTCGGGGTGCCGATCCGTATGGGCGTCGTCGTATAATGCCGGCGTGAAGCCAGCAGTTTGAGAATCTCTGAGACAATGGCCACGGCCCGGAAGGAGGAGCCTTCCTCCGGGAGAAGCAATTCTGCGGACAGCTTGTCAAAGAGGGTATGTACGCTCCTGCTGCCGCAGGAGGACGCCTCTCTGGGAATAAAATCGACGTAGTCCTTGTCTGTCAGGGTGTCGGACAGGACATTCAGCTGCAGAAACTGTTCCAGGTCTGTCGGGGGATCGGATCGCTCGGCCTGAAAGAGGCGCAGGCGGAACAGGTCATGGAGCAGTTTCAGAAAGCTCTGGGATATCTGCAGAAACAGAATACGGAAAGGCCCGTTTTCGCTCAGGTACTCTTCACTGTGCCGGACATTGCGATTTAGCAGGCAGCATGAACCAGCGGTATACAGATGCCGCTGGTTTTCTATTTTCTGAAATACATTTCCCTCCAGAATGAACAGAAGCTCATAAAAATCATGATGATGCAAACGGGAGTCCAGCAGAGCCTCCGCTTCCTCCCTGCCCAGGGATGTATACACGCCGAAATCAGGCTCCAGGGACGACACCGTGTAATAATGATCTTCGGATGCGGGATCCATGGAGATGATCTGGAGGCGGAGCGGACTCTCCAGCAGATAGCGGGATCCGGCTCCGCCGGACACCGGAAAGAGTCTGTGTCTGAGCTCTGCTTTCGTATAGATATCGGGAGAACAGGAATAAAACATGGGTAACCTTTCTTTGTATACGCGCGCGATCAAATAAAAGGAGTTTATGCCGGTATCGTTATAAAAAGTTGAATTTGATACATATTAAATAAGAAACAGGCGATTGTGATATTTCTGATTCTAACGCTGAAGCGTATAATCGTCAATAGAAGAAAAGTGTCAGGGCAGTCTTTTCTGCCGCAGAACCAGGTGGCTCAGAATTTAATATGGAATACAGGAAAGGATGGTTTCACTTCATGAAAATGTTTTCATCACCCTTATTAGACTCCCGGATCAGATCGGCAAATACACAGAACTCCGAGAGATGGCTGGGGTATTTTGTCGGTCCCATAGGCGCTGCCGTTCTGAATTTCACGGTTGTCAGCTATCTGAATGTGTTTTACACGGACGTTCTGGATCTGACGAATTCATTTGGATGGGCCGTGACTTTTCTGGCCCTGTTCCCGATCCTTTCCAAGATCATTGATGCAGGTACGAACGTCCTGATGGGACAGGTGATTGAGCGGACACGTACCAGACAGGGAAAGGCGAGACCCTGGCTGCTGATCTCCGCGCCGCTCATGTCCGTTGCCATGATCCTGCTGTTTATCATTCCTAAGGAACACAGCATCCTGCAGTTTGCGCTGGTGGCGCTGACCTATAACATCTTCTTTTCCTTTGCCTATACGATCTATAATATGAGCCATACGCTCATGGTGCCATTATCGACCAGCAATGTGAAGCAGAGAGACGGACTGTCACTGTTTTCCAATATGGGCGGCAATATGCTTCCCGGCCTCGTGGTCTCCCTGCTGTTTCCGGCGGTTCTGATGCCCATGCTCGGCGCGGATTACAATAAATGGGTGACGGCCATGACCGCGATCGCTGTGCTGGCGATGCCCCTGACGATCCTGGAGTACTATTTTACCAAGGAGCGCGTCACGGAAGCTGCCGTTACTTCCGGGGAGAGCAGGCAGGCCAGCTTCGGAGAACAGATCCGGGCCTGTGTCACCATAAAATGGTACCCGTAAAGAGGACAACGCCTTGACAGGCTGCACCCCCTTTGCGGGTGCTTTTTTTATTTGAGGAGGTACAGGATGGTTGAAATGTAGATACGGATAGTTCCCTCATGATCCGATGAGATGCTGA
>JAFWDX010000461.1 GCA_017515945.1 Blautia sp.
CCCCTGACTCGCAGGACCCCACCCCCTTGACTCACCCCCCGTCCTGCCTCTTGCGTACCACCTGAAAAAATGATATAATCCTCAGGCATGCCCAAATGCAGCATAAAGGCTGCAGCATCTATGCTGTGCGCCTGTTTATACTCGCAGTAATTATTAAATGGAATACGTGAAATCAAAGATTTCCGTGTATCAACACCCTCTGGTGTATTAAGCATATTAAAGGAGAAAAGCGACGATGAGTGAGAATCAGAAGACCCTTCTTGAACAGTGGCGGGGGATGGCCTATGATCAGCAGGCCGACAAGAACTGGCTGAAAAAATTCTGGGACACATATTTTAATATCGAAAAAAACATCTACGCAGAGCTTCTTGAAAACCCGGATGAAGAAGTGACCGGTACGGTAAAGGAACTGGCGGAGAAATACGGCCAGAACGTCATGACGATGGTCGGTTTCCTTGACGGGATCAATGACAGCCTTAAGGTTAAAAATCCGATCGAAACCATGGATGAGGATACCGTTGTAAACCTTGGCTTTGACAAAGAGCTCCTTTACAAGAACATGGTGGACGCGAAGGCTGACTGGCTTTATAACCTTCCTCAGTGGGAGGCCATCTTCTCTGAGGAAAAGAGGAAGGAGCTCTATCTCGAACAGAAAAAATCTGGTACGGTCGTAAAGCCGCCCAAGATCGGCAGAAATGACCCCTGTCCCTGCGGCAGCGGAAAGAAATACAAATACTGCTGCGGCAGGAATCAGTAAAATGGGGGCGGCCTGTGCAGTGGCAGGTATTCTCTGCCTGCTGTACTATATCCTGCTCCGGCTGCTCGCGCCCACGGGAGTGGCTTCTGTCTGGCTCTGGCTTTTCCTGGGCGGCTTTTGCCTGATTTCGGCGTTGATCCTGCGCATTACAGGCCGTTCGCATTCTGCTGCGGGTCATTCGGTCCGGGTCATCACGATCCTGCTGGTGCTGGTCATGGCAGGTGCGCTGGGATGCGGAGCAGCCGCCGTGATCCATGGGATGCGACAGGAGGCACCGCCGGATCTGGAGTATGTTGTGGTACTCGGTGCACAGGTCAGAGGGAAAACCCCGTCCAGGTCTCTTTCGCTGAGACTGGCGTGTGCACTGGAATATGCGCAGGAGAATGAACATACACGCCTGATCCTTTCAGGAGGACAGGGACGCGGAGAGGATATTTCGGAAGCTACGTGTATGTACAATTATCTGTCGACACATGGGATCAGCGCTGACAGGCTTATCATGGAACCCAACTCCACCACGACAAAGGAAAACCTTCAGTTTTCCGACGTGCTGACAGGCTGCAGCAAATGCGCGACAGGCATCCTTTCAAACGACTTTCATATCTTCCGCGCGCTGGCTCTGGCCCGGGCACAGGGATATACGGAGCCCTATGGCATTCCGGCTCCGTCTTACAGCCTGATGCAGGTGCATTTTATAGTCAGGGAGATTTTTGCACTGGCAGCAGAAAAGCTGGCCGGTGATATATAAAAAGAACCACACAGGGGACGGTTCTCTGTGTGGTTCTTTTATCGTTATTCGTAACTGTTCAGCTACAAGTTCCTTCACGGTTATGAGGCCAGGCGCAGGCTCCTTCCGTCGCATTGGAAGTGCGCCTCCCAAGGGACGCCTTCGGTGCGGCATTGGCTGTTGAGCTTTTGTTACACGCACCTGCCAAGGGACGCCTGCGGTGTTGCAGTAAATGAGAGGTACTGACTGAACAGTTACCGTTATTCATAATCGTACATATCATCTTCATAGATGTAATCATCATATGTATAGTCAGATCCGGCATCGTACGAATAGTCGTAGTCGTACGTATAACCGTCGTCATAGTATTCTTCTCCGTCATAGTATTCATCGTACACGGCGTCTTCAACCCCGTCGGTCTCCTCATAGAGGTATTCCTCTTCGGGTACCGGTTCTTCTTCAGCGTAGATTTCGATTTCTTCCTGTGCGTCTGCCTCCTGGGTTTCCTCTGCCTCCTGATTTTCCTCAGCTTCCTGGGCTTTTGCCTTTTCCGCTTTCGTCTTTTTCGTCTTTTTGCTTTTGTCTTTTTTCTTCTTTGAATTCTTTTTTGATTCAGACGTTTCCGAGGCATCTGTCTTCTGGCTGTCTTCCTCCGTCTCCAGGGCCATTTTTGTATTGTATTTCAATACCTTGATGGAGCCCAGCGCGTCTATGAGCTCCTGGAGATGATCCTGCTTTGTAGTGGAGGCGTTTACAATAAATACCTCGTTGGGAGTGGAGATCAACAGCTGCATCGCGGTCGAGCGGTCTTTGTCGGCGAGGAGCCGGTCGGGCAGATCTTCTCCCCGGCTGAGGTGATCTATGGTCAGAGTCGAATCATCGTCGCTCATCTCAAACCAGGAGGAGGAATCCTTTACCACATCCCAGTCTTCGGTGGGTGCTTCTATGGAAAGGATATCCTCCTGGGTGGTAAAGGTACGGGCGGCAGCGGGAACAGCGAATAAAGCAAAAACAGCGCTCTGGCAAACCAGGAGCTTAATGACCACTTTCATATTCATCTGAGCTTCCTC
>JAFWDX010000462.1 GCA_017515945.1 Blautia sp.
CCAGTGAATGTACTCCGGCATCCGTCCGGCTGGCCCCCATGACCTGAATATCTTCTCCAAGAAGACGGGATAGGGTTTCATTCAGCACACCCTGGATCGTAACCCCGTTCGGCTGAATCTGCCATCCTGCGTAATTGGTTCCGTCATAGGCGACGACAATGCCGATTCTCTTCATAGTTTCCTTCTCCATTATATACTTATCTGTAGCTGGTCAATCATTACTGTTCATTGTATGACCGGAGGATCTGATGGAGTCTGGCTCTCCATACAATGAGTCAAGGAACCTGTCCCCCTGACTCATTTTCCCAGCCGGTCCACGAAACCGTCCCCAGGAGGGAGCCCGCATATGTCTCATCACGCAGGATTGCAGAAAATGACC
This sequence comes from Blautia sp., assembly GCA_017515945.1. Classification (GTDB taxonomy): domain Bacteria; phylum Bacillota; class Clostridia; order Lachnospirales; family Lachnospiraceae; genus Blautia_A. Next base: position 380 of record JAFWDX010000462.1, read on the forward strand.
GCGAGACCAGGTCGGATGAGACTCTTAATCTTCGGGCTGGCTCCGGCTCTTCCGGAGACTGTCCGAAGATTTAGAGTCTCACCGGAAGGGGCTCGCGGTCATTTTCTGCCCGGAGTGAGGAGACATATGTGGGCTCCCTCCCCGAGATTGCTTTATGGACCGGCGTCCGTATTATTGAGAACTCCGTCAGGTCATGAGTCAAGGAACCTGTCCCCCTGACTCATTTTAAGAAAGCACCCGCATGATCACAGCCACCAGAAGGAATCCCCCCAATATCCCATATGCGATATAATCCCGCATGTCATACCTGAGCGGCTTCATCTGCGTCCGGTTCTCCCCGCCATGGTAGCACCTGGCCTCCATGGCCATGGCCAGGTCATTCGCTCTGCGGAAGGCCGAGATAAACAGCGGCACGAGAAGCGGGATCATGTTCTTCACCTTTTGGATGAGCCCGCCGCTTTCAAAATCCGCGCCGCGCGCGATCTGCGCCTTCATGATTTTGTCAGTTTCCTCCATCAGGATGGGAATAAAGCGCAGCGCGATGGACATCATCATGGAGATTTCATGAACCGGCACATGAATTCTTTTCAGCGGACGCATCAGAGACTCCATGGCGTTGGTGAGCTGGTTTGGCGTGGTCGTCAGCGTCATGATGGAAGATCCGGTGACAAGGTAAATCAGACGAATCGCCATCTTTCCCGCCATCGTAAGCCCTTCACGGGTGATCCGCAGGAAACCCAGCTGCATAAGCGGCTCTCCAGGTGTCAGCAGCAGGTTGAAAAGCAGCGTCACCAGAAGCAGCATGAAAACCCCCTTCAGGCCTTTGAAAATGATCTTCGGCGGTATCCTGGAAAGCAGGATCACACTGCCCAGAAAAACGGTGGCCACCAGGTATCCCGGTATCGTGTGAAAGACAAAGATCGCGATGATGAAGGCAAGTGTCCCGACAAATTTCGTCCTCGGATCCAGGCGATGCAGAACCGAGTCCGCAGGATAATACTGGCCAAGTGTGATATCTTTAAACATCCGCCCGGCCCTCCTTCTGTGTTCCCGCCGCATGCAGCGCCTCAAGGATCGTGTCCCGCGCGCCGGGAACAGTATCCTGAGTGGTGTCCACTGCCAGGCCCTTTTCCTTCAGCCTGTGCAGGATATACGTAACCTGCGGGGCGGCCAGTCCCATGGTCTCCAGCTCCTGATAATGAGTAAAGACCTCCCTGGGGCTGTCATCATAGACGATCCTGCCCTTATTCATAACGATCAGCCGGTCCGCATATCTGGCAATATCCTCCATGCTGTGCGATACCAGAACGATCGTGATCCCACGCTCCTCGCGAAGCTGCGCGATCTGACCCAGGATATCATCCCTGCCCTTAGGATCCAGACCCGCCGTCGGCTCATCCAGGATCAGGATGCCCGGATTCATGGCCAGAACGCCGGCAATGGCGGCACGTTTTTTCTGTCCGCCTGAAAGCTCAAAGGGCGACCGGGAATAATATTTTTCCGGAAAACCCACAGAACGAAGCGCTTTTTTTGCCTCCACCTCCGCCTCTTCCCTCGTCTTGCCCTGATTCATCGGGCCGAAACAGACATCGGAAAGTACGTCGTTTTCAAAGAGCTGGTGTTCCGGATACTGGAAAACGAGACCGACCTTTGAGCGCAGAGCCCGCCGGTCGTAACTGTCTCCCCAAATGTCCTCCCCATCGCACAGCACATTGCCTGAAGTCGGTCTGATCAGTGCGTTGAAGAGCTGGATCAGCGTTGATTTGCCGCTTCCGATATGCCCGATGATCCCGATGAACTGATCCTCCGGAACCGTGAGATTGATATCCCTGAGCGCGTGGATCTCATAAGCTGTGCCGGGACTGTACGTGTATGCCACATCCTTCAGTTCAAGTGCCACCTCAGTCCCTCCTTTCCGCAGTCATGTTTACCGCTGCTGCTGTTTCATCCGGTGCCGATGTCGTTATCGACTCTGCCGTAAATGCTTTCTCCGGCGTTTCAGGCAGCAATGCATTCACCAGCTCATCCATCGTAAGGATCCCATCCGGCACGTTGACGCCGGCCTTTTTCAGTTCATACGCCAGCAGCGTCACCTGCGGCACATCCAGTCTGTAATGCCTGAGGGTGTCCACCTGGGAGAAAATCTCCCTCGGCGTCCCCGTCATCACGATCCGGCCGCTGTCCATGACATAGACCCGGTCGGCGCGGATCACTTCCTCCATATAATGCGTGATCAGAATAACTGTCACACCCTCAGACCGCCGCAGCTCCTCCACAGCCTCCAGCACCTCGCGCCGTCCTATCGGATCCAGCATGGCCGTCGGCTCGTCCAGGATAATGCACTTCGGCCGCATGGCCATGATGCCGGCAATGGCGACGCGCTGCTTCTGTCCGCCTGAAAGCCGGTTGGGCGAATGCGCGTGATAGGTGCTCATGCCGGTCTTGCCCAGAGCCTCGCCGACCCTGGCCCAGATCTTCTGTGTGGGGACGCCCATGTTCTCAGGGCCAAAGCCCACGTCCTCCTCCACCACGGAGGCAATGATCTGATTATCCGGATTCTGGAATACCATACCCGCCTTCTGACGGATCTTCCACAGCTCCGGTTCCTCCTTTGTGTTGATCCCCTCTACCCAGAGTGCACCCTCCGTAGGGGTCAGCAGTGCATTCATATGCTTGGCCAAAGTGGATTTTCCGGAGCCATTGTGCCCGAGAATGGCGATAAATTCCCCGGCTTCAATGTCCAGGTTTACATCATCAATGGCACGCCGGGTCTCTTCAACCTTGCCGTCATCATCATACTTGAGATAGTTAAATCCCAGCTTCAAAGCCTTTATTATTCCCATTAATCTTCATCCTCATGGCGTGATGTAATGTCTGTGGTAACTGTTTAGTCAGCACCTCGCATTTACTGCGACACCGCAGGCGTCCCTTGGGAGGAGCCTGCGCCTGGCCTCGTAACTGTGAAGGAGCTTGTGACTGAACAGTTATACTAGAGGGTCTTAATACGTGGAATGCTTTGCTTCCACGTATTTAGAGCCTCTGCATATACCGCGCGGAAAATCAGGTATATTTTCCATTTATTTGGTCGCGCGAGTATACATGCCTGTCAGCTCTTCGATCAGCGTCCAGATCTCCTCCCTGCCCTGCTTTGTTTCCGAGGAAAACGGGATCAGGCGCTGATCGGTTTTCATGCCCAGCCCCTCGCGGACAGCCTTGATACAGGCGGCTGTCTGAGAGCGTTTGATCTTGTCCAGCTTGGTGGCAATGATCACCGGCTCGTATCCGTTCGCCATGATCCATTCATACATCTGCCGGTCATTGGCGGAAGGCGCATGACGGATGTCGATCAGCAGGAATACCGCCTTCAGCGGTCCGGAGGTGTGAAGGTATCGTTCGATGAGCTTCCCCCATTTTTCCTTCTCGGCAAGCGAAACCTTTGCGTAGCCGTAACCAGGCAGATCCACGAGAAACAGGGTGTCATTGATATTGTAAAAATTGATCGTCTGCGTTTTGCCGGGCTGTGAGCTCGTCCTGGCCAGAGATTTGCGGTTCATCAGCGCATTGATGAGCGAGGATTTGCCCACGTTGGATTTACCGGCGAAGGCCACCTGCGGGCGGTCCGTATCCGGCAGCCGGCTGGTGACGCCGCAGACGATATCGAGTGAAGCAGTTTTTATGATCATGCAAACCTCCTATAGCAGAACGTCCGGGTAACTGTTCAGTCAGCACCTCGCATTTACTGCGACACCGCAGGCGTGCCCTGGCAGGTGCGTGGAACAAAAGCTCAACAGTCAGCCCAGTGCCGCTGCCAGCACCTCGTCCATGGAGCCGACGTACGAAACCGTCAGCCCTGTGAGGATTTCCTCATCCATCTCCTGGATGTCGGGTCGGTTTTCCTCCGGCACCAGCACCTGTGTGATCCCTGCATATCTCGCGGCCAGCAGTTTTTCCTTCAGGCCGCCTATGGGCAGGACACGCCCGCGCAGGGTGATCTCTCCTGTCATGGCCAGGTTTGCATGCACCGGAATGCCGGTAATAGCTGAGAGCATCGCAGTGGCCATGGTGATCCCGGCGGAGGGACCGTCCTTCGGCACAGCGCCCTCAGGTATGTGCACATGCAGATCATGTTCCTTAAAAAAGGACGGATCGATATCATATTTCTGGGCGATGGACCGGATGTACGTCATCCCGGTCTGGGCGGATTCTTTCATGACATCCCCCAGCCGGCCGGTAAGGATCACCTCACCCTTGCCGGGCAGGACATTCACCTCGATCTCCAGAGTATCTCCGCCCACCTGTGTCCAGGCCAGTCCCCTGGCAATGCCGACCTCGTCCTTTTTGGCGGCCATGAGGAAATTGTAGCGGACCTTCCCCAGATAATCGCTCAGATTTCTGACTGTGACCTTTACGCTCTCCTGCCCCTCCTCGAGGTAAAGCCGGGCTGTCTTGCGGCAGAGCCTGCCGATGGTCCGTTCGAGATTCCGCACACCAGCTTCCCTTGTATATCCATTGATGATCTTTTTGAGCGCCCGATCCGTAATGGAAAGCATCTGCGGTGTGATGCCGTTCTCCTTCAGCTGCTTGGGGATCAGGTGCTCTTTGGCGATGTGCATTTTTTCATTTTCCGTATATCCGGGAATCTCCAGCACCTCCATACGGTCCAGCAGCGGGCGGGGAATACTCCCCTTGTCATTCGCCGTCGCCAGGAAAAGCACAGCGGACAGATCCTGAGGGATATCAATATAGTGATCCAGGAAATGGCGGTTCTGCTCCGGATCCAGTACCTCGAGCAACGATGAGGAAACATCCCCTCTGTGGTCGCTCCCGGTCTTGTCGATCTCATCGAGCAGGATCAGCGGGTTGGAGGTACCGGCCTGACGCAGCGCGGTGGTAATGTCACCCGGAAGCGCGCCGATATAGGTGCGACGGTGTCCGCGGATCTGGGCTTCGTCACGCACGCCGCCGAGGCATACGCGGACATATTTTTTCCCCAACGCCTCCGCCACGGAACGGGCGATGGAGGTCTTGCCCGTGCCGGGAGGACCGACCAGGCAGAGGATCGGGCTTTTGGCTCCGTCTGTGATCATACGCACAGCCAGGAATTCCATGATCCGCTCCTTGACCTCTTTCAGGCCATAGTGCTCACGTTCCAGGATCTCCCAGGCGTTTTTCATATCCGCAGTATCCTCACTGCGTTTTTCCCAGGGCAGTTCGAAAACGGTTTCGAGGTACGTGCGCTGTACATTGCTGTCCGGGGATGAAGGATTCATCCGGCTGTACCGGTCGATCTCCCGGGATATCTTCTGCCGGACCTCATCGGAAACCTCCAGCTTCTTAAGCTTTTCCCTGAAATCGTCCGCATCTGTCCCGATATTTTCCTCGCCGAGCTCCTCGCGGATCATCTTCATCTGCTCCCGCAGGATATATTCACGCTGGTTCTTATCTACCCTCGCCTTGAGCTTGCCCTGGAGCTCCCGCTGGATCTCAAGCACCTGGACTTCATTTGTCAGAATCTGCCCCAGCATCTCATACTGACGCTGCAGGGTATGCGACTCCAGAATGCGCTGACGGCGCTGCCAGCTCAGCGGCAGATGAATGCTGATCCCACGCATCAGCTGCCAGGCTGAATCCGTGTCAAGGATGTTGCCGCCAGTTCTTTGC
>JAFWDX010000463.1 GCA_017515945.1 Blautia sp.
GAATATATGACCTGATTTTTATGTGGACAATGGTCAATGACCTGAACACCGTCTGCGGGTATGTGGAAAAGGATGATGAAGACCGGTCCGTGAACTATCTGCTGGTGGTTTTGTTTTCCGTGTTCACCTTTTCAATATATTATTATTATTGGCTCTATAAACAGGGAAACAGGATGCGGGCAGCCGGAGAAAAGTACAACACCCGAATTGATGAAGGCGGATGGTCATATATCGTATGGTATCTGCTCCTGTGGTTTGGCGGACTGATCGGGTTCCATCTTTTTATTAAAAATCTGAACCGGTTGGCCAGAAGATACAATGAGGAGATTTCAACACCATTTTTGCCATCGAAGGATCCGGGGAATGGATACGGAGTGGAGAGCTACCCCTTGCCTCAGGATCCGGCAGTGATAGACATACCGGACCGGCCGCGGCCATATGGACCTTTTGACACGGATACGTCAGAAGGACTCACGGTGGGTCTCAAGCAGGGAACCATTGAATGCATATCCGGACAATACAAAGGTGCAAATATCCTGGTCCCGCCCGGAGATGAGCTGGTGATCGGCCGCAATGCCATGGTCAGCCAGCTGGTGCTTGCTGACGGGGATATCAGCAGAAAGCATTGTACGATCGTTTTCAAAGCTGCACCGGATAACGCTTATTATGTGACGGATCACTCCAGTTGGGGAACCTTCCTTAATGGAAACATGCGTCTGAAAAAAGATCAGGAGACATATTGTCCGGTGGGCTCCAAGCTGACACTGGCGAGCGGAAATAATCAATTCTTACTGAAATAACAGGAGGTAAACAGATGAAACTTACAAAATGCCCGAATGGCCACTACTATGATGCAGATAAATTCAACACCTGCCCTCATTGCGCAGGAGCCGGGAGCAAGGCCGGCGGTACGATCGGAAATGATGATGACAGGACAGAAAATTTTTATGAAAAAGGAAACGACTTTGGCGGGTCAGGCCAGGGACCGGCGGATGTGACAGGCCGCTATCCCACGCAGCCGATGTATCAGAATGATCCTTCCCGTCAGGCAGCGCCTTCGTATTCGGATTTCCAGACTTCTTCACAGCCTACTATGCCTCCGATCGCACCGGACCCGACGTCCGATACGGTATCCATGAGCATACCGGGGATGCCTTCCTGGAAGACACAGGCGTCAGCCCCGTATTCGGATGATGACGACGAAAAGACAGTCGCTTATTACGCAGATCTGAACCCGACAGGCAGTTTTGACAAAAACAGTTCGCTGAATATGCCCCGGTTTGGCGTTGACAGTGACATGACTGCACCGATCATACCGGGAGCAGGTGCTGCCAGGGAAAAAGTTGAACCGGTGGTGGGCTGGCTGGTGTGTATCGAGGGTTCCAACTTCGGTCGTTCATTTATTCTCCATGCCGGAAAGAACTTCATCGGCCGCAATCAGAATTTTGATATATATCTTCCGGATGATATTTATATCTCGAGAGATATTCATGCCAGTATTATTTTTGAGCCGAAACAGCGGGTATTCTTTGCTCAGCCGGGAGATTCGCATGCGTTGTTTTATCTGAATGACAATGTCGTGCTTTCCAATGTGGAGATCCATGACAGGGATATAATTGAGATCGGGCATACAAAGCTGATGTTCGTTCCCTTCTGTGACGAGCGGTTCAGCTGGGATGCCGGAAAAGGTGTGGAGAAGGCATGAAAGCTGCACGTAGTTTTACATACAACTGCCATGACGACAGCGGATCCATGATCTATACATGCCAGCCGAATGACGTCATCGATGATATCCTGTACGCCCGGCTGCAGAGGGAATTGATCCCCCATCTGCTGCCGGTAAAGAAAATGCGTCTGAGCCAGACCCATCTGGTTTACGACCTCGGCAATATGATCGTATTTAACGCGTATAAGGAGCGGATCCAGCCGCAGGCTCAGCGTCAGCTTGACAAAAAACGGCGGGAAATCATCAGAAACCTGATCAACAGCGGCATTCCGCTGGACACGATCATGACGGACGACCAGCATGTTTATTTCAATGAAACCGACGGAGAGATATATTTCATCTGCCTTCCGCTGAAGGATCATGACACCGAAAGGGTCTATCCCGGTACGACCACAGGCACTACGGGCAGCGGTACGGGTCAGGAAATACATACTCAGCCCATGGAGAAAGCAATCCTCAGACGATGCAGTGACGGGAGTCAGTACAGAATGGAGAATACCAGACTGAGGGTCGGCCGCAAGCCGGACGAAGCGGATGCCGTGATCACCGGAAACGGTCGGATCGGAAGGCTCCACTGTATTCTGAGCAGTGAAGGTGGAAGATACTTTATTCAGGACAATCGCTCGGTCAATGGCACCGTCGTCAACGGGCACCGCCTGGAAGCAGGGGGGAGAGCTGAGCTGACGAACGGGAGCCGGATAAAGCTGGCGGATGAGGAATTCATTTTTGAGATCCGTCGTCCGTAGCACAGGAAAGGAATGAAGCAGGTATGAGGTGCCCAAAATGTGGAAATACTGTACGGGATGGGGAACCGGTCTGCCCGGTCTGCGGCGCTAAGACAGACTATACGCCGGTAAGACCGGAACACAGCAGTGATCATCAAAAAAAGCCGAACAGATTCGTTCAGATCCTGGCCGGATGTCTGGCTGGTGTTATGGTGCTGACTGCGGGAGTTTCAGGTTTTATATATGTCAGGAGCAGGTCAAAGGACGCCCGCCTGGAACGACAGCTGAAGCGGGCGGCCAATTATCTGGAGGCTGAACAGTATGAGGAGGCTGAGGTCGCCTATAATGAGGCTCTGAGGATAGACAGCGAATCCAATGAAGCGGCGCTGGGTCTGGCAGAGGTGTATAATGCCCAGGACAAACCGGAAGAAGCAGATCGTATGCTGCAGAGAGTTGATCAGCGTATCCAGTATCTGGCCGAGGCCGATATACCGGATTCCGAAAGAAGGGCGCTGGAGGATCAGAAAGAGCAATATGACAGAGTCGCGGATCGGACCGCCGATATGTTTGCATCCAATGGAGAGCCGGAAGTTGCTGAAAACCTGAACAACAGGAAAAAGAATACAGATGACAGGTATCGATATATTATTGATGATCCGGGAGTGGATTTAAAACCGGATCCGGTCGATCCCGGCCCCGTGGTATACGGCGTAACACCAGTCGTCGACAAGTCGAAGGGGACGACGGAATCTCCTTATGGGGGGATAGATGATGCCGATGATGTGGGAACTGCAGATCCCACTGTGCCGTCGGAGATCGAGACGGAAACGGAGACAGAGAACACAACGGAATCTGTGGTTCCTCCGGTCACTGCGGCGCCTGAACACGAGGAGCCGGAAAACCCGATCGTCACGACGGAATACGATATAGCTGTGACGACGGAGTTTGAAACTGCTGCAACGACAGAGTCTGAGGTTGTCGCAACGACGGAGCCGGATGCTGCTGCGGTGACGGAGCCTGAGACAGCTGTGACAACAGAGTTTGAGGCTGTCGCAACGACAGAGCCGGATGCTGCTGCGGTGACGGAGCCTGAGACAGTTGTGACGACAGAAACAGCGCCGGCAGCAACTACGGAATATGCGAGTGTTGTTACAACAGAAGAACCGACGGGACCGAGAGTGATCATGGATACCCCGCTGACGGAGGATCCGGAAGATGATCTGATATCGGATGATGATCAGATGACGGGAGAAGACGATATTTCTGATGAGGATCAGATCCCGGCAGAAGACGGGATAACGGAGGAGGATCACACATCGGACGAATATCCGGAGGATCCCGAAGAACCAGACAAAGATCACGCATCGGATGAATATTCGGAGGATCCCGAAGAACCAGACGAAGATCACATATCGGATGAAGACCCGGAGGATCCGGATGAACCGGGCAAAGAGGACCGGGAGGAAGAGACCACATCTGAGGATCCGGAGCATGCAAAGCGGGATATACCGCAGGAGGATGCGGAAACGATCGGGACACCTGAAAAGAGAGACAAGGGTGCCCATACCGGGGATGAGGAACACACGGAAAATCCTGCCGACGATCCATCCGGGACGGAGGAGCCGCCGACACCGACTGAAGGGCCGGTTGAGGAACCGTTGACACCGACTGAAGCGCCAGTTGATGAAGCGCTGACACCGGCTGAAGAGCCGGGAAATGAACCGGCGGCACCGACTGAAGAGCCGGCTGATGAACCGCTGACACCAGCTGAAGAGCCGGTGGATGAACCGTCGGCACCGATTGAAGAGCCGGTGGATGAACCGCCTGTGCCGGTTGAAGAGCCGGTGGATGAACCGTATATACCAGCTGAAGAACCGGTTGAGGAACCGTCTGAGCCAGCTGAAGATCCATGGGATGAATTCCCTGTGTCGGCTGAAGAGCCGGAACCTGAATTGCCTGAGCCAGTCGAAGAGCCATGGGAAGAGCTGCCGGAGTCGGTCATGGAGTATATACCTGAAGAGGTTTACGATGCCGTGGAACCCGCACTGGAATCGGTGGAGCCGCTCGTCCAGGCCATGGCCATGGAGTACGAGGACAGCGCCGATATTTCCTCCGACTATCCCGACGCAGATGATTTCTGGGAGATCGCGGAAAATTATGCTCAGATCAGAGGCGGGAGCTGCAGCACTTATGAACTGAATGAAGCCGCGTATGCGATGTTCCCGGATTACCCGGGCGTTCTTCCTGAAGTACCCCGGTCCATGACGGACAGCGGGAAAATCGCGGAGAACGGCGGCAGCTACAGCTTCGGTTCCGGCACGACAGGCGGCAGTCTGGTTCTCCAGAGCAGTACCGTGTCAGAGGACGGAACCGTTGAGGCCACATATATGTACACGGGAACAGATGGAGCCACATTGACCATCTCGGTTCGTCTGACGGAAAATCCGAAGTCTGATGGGGCTTCCGGAAGTATATTTAAGTACAGGATACAGTCGATTCAAATTAAATGACTGCACAGACGATATACTAGAGGGTCTAAATACGTGGAATGCTTTGCTTCCACGTATTTAAAGCCTCTGCATATACCGCGCGGAAATTCAGGTATATTTTCCATATATTTGATCTCGCGGGTATAATGAGAAAGGCAGCTGTGAAGGAGCTTGTGACTGAACAGTTACTGAGAAGGCAGCTTAAGGACGAATCCTGAACAGGAGTGAACATGGCAGAGTCGTATTCAGAGAAATATGAGATCATTGGCCAGATCGGTGAAGGCGGGGGCGGGATCATTTACAAAGCCTATCATCGCGGGCTCAGAAAATTCGTCGTGCTCAAAATGATCAAGGGCGGATTCCGGAAAGGTATCGGCAGCCGTATTGAGGTGGACATTCTCAAAAACCTGAAGCATCCGAATCTGCCGCAGGTATATGATTTCCTGACCATCAACGGAAATCTGTATACGGTGATGGACTTTATCCCGGGTAAATCCTTTAAGGAGTACCTGGATCAGGGATGCCGCTTCGGTCAGGATGAGGTACTGGAATGGATGACGGAGCTGGCGCAGACCCTTGATTATCTTCATACCCGCAAAAGGCCGATCATTCATTGTGACATCAAACCGGGGAATATCATGCTGCAGCCGGATAACCGGATCTGTCTGATCGATTTTAACGTATCCGCAGGTGCGGAAGGCAACAGTGTGGTGACCGGTTATACCAGGGCCTACGCGCCGCCTGAACAGGTCTGGGCTGTGACCTATAACCGGACACAGCCAGATCCCGCGAAATGGATGGGGATCGACGGCCGCTCGGATATCTACAGTCTCGGCGCATCCATCTATCACATGCTCAGCGGGGTATATCCGGCAGGACATGGAAGCAGGAACGACGGGAAAAAAGAGCCCATTGTACCGATCCGTAAGGTCGTGCCGGGTATACGCAGAGATTTTGCCGAGATCATCATGAAATGTCTGGAGGAGGATCTGGACAAAAGGTATCAGAGTGCCCGTGAGCTGGTGGAGGCGCTGGAAAAGATCCGCCATCCCGCGTGGCACAGATATCTGGCCGCCGGGTTGTGTGCGGCCGCCGCCGTGTCGGTACTGGCGGCCGTCATTTTCACCCGTTCGAGGATGCGCGAGAACCGCTATGAGGATCTGGTGGCCGAAGAGTGGGCCTGTATAGAGTCGGAAAAATATGACGAAGCCAGGGAGGCTTATAAGGAGGCGATCCGGATATTTCCGGACCGGATCGACGCGTATTATAACCAGGCGGTCGCGCTTCATGCCCAGGATCTTTATAAAGATACGATCGATTTTATTGAGGATACGATCCTTTCCGACTCCTCCATATATCTGGGAACAAATAAAGACGAATTGTATTACCTGCTGGGAAATTCCTATGAGAACATGAGGCAGTATGAAAGAGCTTCAGACTGCTACCGGATCACGATCGAGGCAAATCCGCAGAATGCGGATTATTACCGTGAGTACGCGATCACGCTGGCGCAGTCCGGCAGGATCGAGGAAGCCCGGCAGGCGACAGAGGACGCCAGGAATCATGATGTGGATTCTGTGACTCTCGAGCTGGTGGAGGGGCAGATCCTGTACAGGCAGGGAGAGACACAGCGCGCGAAAGAGCTCTTCAGGGAGATCATAGACAAGACGGATAATTCCTATATCCAGATGCGCGCGTATCTCATGCTGGCTGAGTGCGCGGAGCACCCCGGAGAAGGAATGGATCCGGCATATCAGGAGGAACTGCAGTACCTGGAGGAAGCGAGGGAAAAACTCCCGCTGGAATTCCGCACGGAAGTCATGAAGCGTCTGGCAGATACCTACATCCGTCTGCAGAGTGCAAGCGGGGACAATGCTTACTATCTGATGGCGGCTGATGTGTACAAACAGATGAAAAGTGAGGGAACTGCTTCTTATAATGTCCTTCGCAAGCTGGCGCGCATCTACGTCAATCTGAAAGATTTTTCAAAGGCATTGCAGGAGCTGGAGGAGCTCAGGCTCGATTACGGTGATAAATACATCACGTACCGGGAACTGGCATATACCGAAGGGCTGCGCCAGGACGGATTGTCTGCAGACAGCCGGGATTATACAGACTTCTGTGAGTACTATGAAAAAGCACAGAGGCTTTACAGTCTGCAGACGGATCAGGAACCGGATGAAATTATGGATCTGCTGAAAGAAAAATATGAGTCCATAAAGAAATGAGTCCATAAAGAAAAGAGAGAATATATGGATCAGTTTGCACTTTTGCCGAATACGATACTGAACGCACGATATCTCGTCAAATCTTTGCTGGCTTATGAAGAACCGTGCTTTAAGTATGCCTGTGTGGATCTTCAGAGACAGCAGGATTGTGTGATCTGGGAGTTTTTTGATCCTTCCGTTATGGCCAGAATGCCGGATCTGACTGCAGTGGGATTCCTGGGACCGGCAGAGGAGCGTTTTCGTGCGGAACGCGATGAATTTGCCCGCAATGCGGCCTTTCAAAGCCAGAACCCGGATTTTACATATTTTAAGGAAAATCATACTTATTATCTGGTCGACTGCTCTGCTCCGATGGAGCAGGCCTCTGCGGCGGAAAAGGAACATGACAGGTCCGGATATAAAAAGGCCGCGGCAGAAAAGACGCATAAAAGGCCTGGACATAAATACACTGCTGCGGCCGTAGTCCTGTGTCTGCTGGTGGCAGCAGTTGGTGGCTTTTTTTTCCTGAGTCATCATGGCGTGCCATTTCCGTTTCCGTGGGGGAACGGTCATACAGAGCTTTCGGATCATACATCCGGAAAGCCTGTTCCGGCGGGTACAACGATCATGATCTATATGACCGGGGCGGATCTGGAACATGAAGGAGGGCTGGGCAGCCTTGAGATGGAGGAAATTGCCGCTTCGGGCATTTCCGTACCTCTTAATGAGATCCTGATCTGCACCGGCGGTACGAAGCTGTGGCAGAACGGTATTCCGGCGGACAAAAATACGATCTGTCATCTGGAGAGCGACGGGAGTTATACGACGGTCCATGAAACCTCTGCACTGCAGAATATGTGCGCCCCGGATATGCTGGCTGAATTTGTCAACTACTGCACCGCGCATTATCCTTCCGATCACTATGGACTGATCCTGTGGGATCATGGGAGCGGACCGATCCTGGGCTATGGACTGGATGAAAATTTTGAATATGATACCATGATGCTGAGCGAGATGAAACAGGCGATGGATCAGACGGTTTTTGCCGGGGAGGAAAAAATCGACTGGGTCGTGTTCGACGCCTGTGACATGGGGAGTGTGGAAATCGCGCGGACATGGGCTCCTTACAGTGAGTATCTGGTTGCTTCTCAGGAATCGATCCCCGGATTAGGGCTTGATTACAGCTTCCTTTCGGAACTCAATGATACCGGTGATCCTGTGAGGATCTGCAGGAATATTTCGGAGAGATATATGCGTTCCTATCAGGAGATGGAGGATTCCTTTACCGTACCGGTGCAGACGATCTCATGTATCCGTCTTTCTGCCACGCAGGATCTCGCAAAGAAGCTGGACGACCTTTTTGTACGTATGCAGGGAGAATTGAATGAGGATACTTATCCGCGGCATGCCAGACTGCGGGCCGATACCAGACGGATCGGGCTGGTCGCATCGGCGGGTAAGATGTACAGCTCTGACATGATCGACCTCGGTGCGTATCTGGAGGGATGCCGGGAAATATGCCCTGCACAGGCCGGCGCCTGTATCGACGCGCTGGAGAAATGTGTGGTCATGCATGAAGAAAACAGGGCAGCCCTGTCGGGGCTGAGCATATATCTGCCCTATGACAATCTGGAGTTCTATGACGCTGTCGGGCAGGAAGTGATAGGGGACGTCAATGAATCGGAAAATGCCTGCACCTATCTCAGAGAAATGGTCAAACTCAGAAACAGAGGCACATCCGGGGCTGACTGGCATTTTGCAGAGGCTTCCTCAGACAAGGATTCACTGACATTAAAACTGACAAAAGAGCAGCAGGCGGATACTGCAGAGGTATATTTTACCGCACTGAGCCATGAGGATGTATTCGGCGCCATCACCGGTATTCCGGGAAAATGGCTGAGTATTGATTCCGGTACATATTTTCCTCTGCTGAAAGAGTGCCGGATATGGCCGGATAAAAAGGGAAGGATAAAGATTCCCTGGCAGCAGGAGCTGGCCTGTGTATATTCCGGACCTGAACATACGGTACATGTGGTTCCTGTGAGACAGACGGATAAAGAAGGAGATCTGGAGTTTTATGTAACCGAAACGGCTCATCTGACGGATTTTTCCGGTTTTGGCGGGGAATTTGTGCAGGATGCGGATGTGTACATGAACTTTGCCTGGGACAAGAAGAAACAGGCTGTGGAGATCATAAGCGTTACCAATGGCCAGGCGGCTCCGGTGGAAAACTTCGGCGGAAAAAACGAGATGCTGACAACAGACTGGCAAACGCTGGAATACGGTTTTTCAACGATCACTCCACCCGGAATGAGGGATGGGATCATGGCACCCTATGATACATGGCCGGAGGATGTCTGGGCCAGGAGCGGATCTGTCACAATGGATGAAAACCTGGCTGCCGGCAGTGTGATCTCATCCGGCCCTGATTTCTGCTATCAGATCATTGTAGAGGACGTGTATGGCGTAAGACATGCCACACCGATCTATTCCATGCCCGAAACGTAACTGTTCAGCCACAAGCTCCTTCACAGTTATTTTTCCATTTATTTCATCTGGCGAGTAAACGTGAACCGGGTGCAACTGGAGGAAAAAGCGTATGAGAGAGATCATCAGATGTCCGCAGGGGCATTACTACGACAGAGCGCAATATGGAAGGTGTCCTCATTGTGAGAGAGGGGCATTTCCTCTGCGAAGACCGGATACCCTGGAAAAGAGGGAGATCTCCGATCTGGCAGGCGAATATCTGCTGGAGCAGCTGAACAGAGGAACAGTGCCGGTCAGACGGAATATACGCCAGGATGATCAGCCTACGGTGGCGATGATGTCGGACCGGAAGGACTATTTTGTGACAGGTTGGGTGGTCTGTGTCGGAGGGCCGGATATCGGCCATTCTTACAATCTGCACTTCGGCTTTAACCGGATCGGACAGAGCTTTGAGAACGAGGTTGTGCTGTCTGAAGATCCGGCTGTAGCCCGCAGGACGCATTGTACGATCATATACGATGGCGCAAAAAGCAACGCCTTTTATCTGCTCCCTGAGGAGGGATGCGTCACGCTGGTCAACGGAGAACCCGCGAGGGCTGCAGGGGGTATGCCCGCGGCAGTCCTGCGCTCGGGTGACCGGATCACATTGGGAAAGACGATGCTGGAGTTTATTGCATTTTGCAGAGGCGCGAGGCGCTGGGATTTTGGAGAGCAGCAAGGGAGACGATGAAATGATGACATATGCCAGAGAGTCTAAGGCCGGTGATCGTAACTATAATGAAGACTGTGTCATGGTGACAGAGAATGACGGCCATTTGTGCGCAGTATTGGCAGACGGACTTGGCGCGCATGGAGGCGGTGATCTGGCATCCCGTATCGTGGCCGAAGAGAGCGTACGGATCGCCGGCGAAGCGGCTGTGTTTACGGAGGCTACCATGTGCAGCTGTTTTGAGCAGGCGCAGGAAAAACTGATGGCTGAACAGGAACAGCTGGGACAGCGGTACGGGATGAAGACCACCATGACGCTGCTGCTGGCCGATGAAAAGCAGATCCTGCAGGGGCACATCGGAGATTCCAGGATTTATACGTTTAAGAACGGACTCATGACGGGAAGAACACTGGATCACAGTGTTCCGCAGGCACTGGTGAGGATCGGGGAGATCACAGAGGATCAGATCCGCCACCATCCGGACAGAAATCGTCTCCTGAGGGTAATGGGTGTGGACTGGGAAGATGAGAAGCCCTATGTACTGGCACCTGCGATGACCCGACAGGAAGATCAGGCCTTTTTGCTCTGCACGGATGGGTTCTGGGAATACATTCTGGAAGCCCAGATGGAAGCCTGCCTGCAGAAGACGACCACAGCAGAGGAATGGCTTGATGAAATGCTGAAGATCGTGGAGAAAGAGGGGAAAGGCCATAATATGGATAATTACTCTGCGATCACGATCCGTATGGATGAGTGATCAGCTGAGATATAGGTAACTGTGAAGAAAGTTGTGACTGTACAGTTACAAATAAAGATAGTGGTTCGATAACCAGAATAAGGATCTGTCAAACGGAGGAGGAAGAGATGAATAAAGAATGGCCATCGCTTCGAAAGAAAGCAAAACGGGTATTTCATACATTTGCAGTCATTATCTCTATAATGAGCGTACTAAGCCTGATAAATGCAGGTGATTTTCAGACGGAAATACAGGCTTCTCAGGTTACGGGTTTCACATCTGAGCAAGCGACGGAAGAGACTTCTGCTGCGCCCGCTGTCACGTCCGATGTTACGCCAACATCGGAACAGACCTCCACATCAACTACAGAACAGACCACCACACCAACTACAGAACCGGCGACCACACCAACTACAGATCCCACACCAACTACAGAACCCGCGCCAGTTTTAACGCCAACACCTACATCAACACCAACACCAACACCGACGCCTACATCAACACCAACGCCTTCACCTGTAACTGTACCAACTAAGAACATCAAAACAAAACTCAAACAGTTTGGAGATAAGTATCTTATTATAAAACCTGTGAAGAGTAATAAAGTTGAAATTGGGTTACAGAATGAAAAAAAAGCGGGCCAGTTTATTTCCGATAACCTGAATAAAGAAAAAAAGAAAACGCAGATAAATATATCATTAACAGCCATAGGTCTTAAAAAGAACAAAGAATTACTGAATGAAAATAAAAAACTGAGTACACTGCTTCAAAAAAAATCACTCAGATTAAAGCTTAATGGCGGTATTATTCCAAATGAATTATACAGAACGAGATTTCAAATGAGATACCCCATTGATCATCCTTCTGTAAAAAGCTCGTCATACCGATATTTTTGCGGTGTACAGCTGAATGCCTCTAAATTAAGCGAGAGTAATGGAAGCGCAACAGTACAGTTCAAACTGCCGAAGGAGATCGTGGGAGTTCGAACGATAAAAATAAAGCTGTTGGACGACAAAAAGAACCTTATAGAGAAAAAAAGCATTAAGAACAAGTCGGGCAGTACGAAGACTTTTACGGGTATAAAGAAGAATACACGCTATTATTATACTTGTGAGGTCAAAACCTCTGACAAAAAGCAGGAAAAATGTACGGATCTGGGTTTGGGTTCATTTATTATTTCCACAGGTAATCAGGCTGCCAAAGCAAAAGGAACCGCAGAAAACGTTGAAC
>JAFWDX010000464.1 GCA_017515945.1 Blautia sp.
CTCCGAACAGGTTAAATGACAGAATGATGACGGAGATCAGGAGAGCCGGAAAAATGACCTTGTACGGATAGGACCTGACTCCGTTGAGCGCTTCACTGGTCAAAGAACCCAGGGAGGCCATCGGAGCAGAGACCCCGATGCCCAGATAACTCAGAAAAGCCTCTGTAAAGATCGCAGACGGAATCTGCAGCATGGCGGTGGCAACAAGCTGGCCCACACAGTTGGGGAGCAGGTGCTCCCGGATCATTCTGGTCGGGCGGCATCCCATTGCCCTGGCCGCAGTGACAAATTCCTGGTTCTTCAGCTGCAGGATCTGACCGCGCACGATCCGGGCCATGGTGACCCAATAAAGGACACCATAGACGATAAAAATGGCGATCAGGCCGGAACCGATCCTCTGCAGGCCCTTAAGTGAAGGGACCGAAGCGATCAGTGCGTCCAGCGGTTCCGTAATGACCATTTTGATGACCACGATCAGCAGGATCTCCGGAATGGAATAGATCACATCCACGATCCTCATCATAATAATGTCTGCTTTCCCTCCTGCCAGTCCCGCTATGGAGCCATATATACTGCCGATGATCAGTACGATCACAGCTGAGACAATGCCGACCACCAGAGAGATCCGCGTCCCGATCATGCAGCGCACCATGATATCCCGACCCAGGCGGTCTGTACCGAATGGATGGCGCAGGCAGGGCCACATGGCTTCATCGCCCCGCACCTGCTGATCATAGGTATAGGGAGAAAGTACAGGACCCAAAAAGGCAAAAACGAGCATGATCAGGATCAGGACCAGCGCGGTCATGGCGATCCTGTTCGTCCTGAGCCTTTGCCAGCTGGCCTTCCAGTAGCCGATATCCTCGGCATGGGCGGCCTCCTCCCTGAAGTAATCCTCCCCAAGCGGGGTAAAATCCTCCGGAGACAGCCTGTTTTGAATGGATAATAGATTTGTCTTCATTATTCTCCCCTTTTATTCCAGGGTGATCCGTGTATCCACCACCTTATAGAGGATGTCACAGACCAGATTCATCAGAATGATCAGCGCAGAGTAAAAGATCGTGACGCCCATGATCATTGTATAATCACGCATGCTGATACTGCTCACCATGTACCGTCCCAGTCCGGGCACGTTAAAAACACTCTCCGCCACAAAGCCGCCGGTGAGAATCGTAGCCGTCAGCGGCGCCAGATAAGTGATCACAGGGATCAGGGAATTTTTGAGTGCATGGACAAAGACCACCACAAACTCGGACATGCCCTTGGCCCGCTCCGTCAGCAGGTAATCCTGGTTCATGACCTCCAGGATACTTGCCCTGGTCAGCCTGGCCATATAGCTGGTGGGATACATGGCCAGTGTGATCACCGGCATGATGGAGCCGCCTGGTTTGTTGTATGTCACAGGCAGCCAGTCGAGACAAACCGCAAAAACGATCATAATCAGCGACGCGATGACATATCCAGGCATCGATATCCCGACAGAAGTGATCACGCGGATGACATTGTCCAAAAGGCTGTCCTTGTGCAGGCCTGCCACGCATCCGAAAGTAACCCCTATGATGAGGGCTGCCGCCAGGGCTTTCAGGCCCAGACGCATGGACACCTTAAATGAATCACTGATGATCGTGGTGACCTGGCGGCCTTTCTGCAGGACATAGCTGGTACCCATATCCCCGTGAAGCAGGCTCTTAAGATAGCGGCCATACTGGATATATACCGGCTGATCCAGCCCGTATTTTGCGATCAGGATGGCTCTGTTCTCCTCGGAGGCTTTTTCCGACATGAATGGGTCTCCGGGCATGAGATTCATAAGGAAAAAGGTGAGCGTGATGATGATAAAAAGGCTCACCGCAGCCAGTATGATTCTCTTGATGATATAATGTAAGGTCTGCATGATTGCTCTGCCCCTTATCCTTTCTGTATATCCCGCAGATATAACAGAGTGTATAATTGTTTCAGCCTGCAAGATGGCATGCCACGAAGTGTCCGGGAGTGATCTCCCGAAATGCCTGATCCTCGTGGGCGCATTCCTCCCTGGCCCTGGGGCAGCGGGTACGGAATGGGCATCCGGACGGAGGGTTAAGAGGACTCGGGATTTCTCCCTCGAGACGGATCGGCCTGCGGGCTGCACTCAGATCCGGATTGGCCAGCGGGATAGCCGAGAGCAGCATCTGCGTATAGGGATGCAGCGGGTCGCTGTAAAGCTCCTGAGCGGACGCAATTTCCACCACATGACCCAGGTACATGACGCCGATCCGGGTGCTGATATGCCTGACCACGGCCAGGTCATGACCGATAAAGAGATATGTCAGCCCCTGATCATTCTGCAGATCCTGGAGCATGTTTATGATCTGCGCCTGGATCGACACGTCCAGCGCGGACACGGGTTCATCACAGACGATGAAATGCGGCTTGACCGCCAGTGCCCTGGCGATCCCGATCCTTTGCCGCTGTCCTCCGGAAAACTCATGAGGAAACCGGTTATAAAACTCACGGTTGAGGCCGACCAGATCCAGCAGCTCCAGGATCCTGTCCCTGCGCTCCTGCCTTGAGGCACACATGCGGCGTATGTCCAGGCCTTCCCCGATGATATCCGACACTGTTTTGCGTGGATCCAACGACGCATAGGGATCCTGAAAAACGATCTGCATCCGGTCACGATATTTGTTCATGTCTTTACCGATGATGGACTCTCCCTCATAGAGGATGTCGCCTCCAGTAGGCTCCTCCAGCCGCAGGATCGTCCTGCCCAGGGTCGTCTTGCCGCAGCCGCTCTCTCCGACGATACCCAGCGTCTCTCCTTTGTTCAGGCAAAAGGAAACATCATCCACCGCCTTCAGATCCGTTCTGTGAAAAAAGCCTGTGCGGACCGGAAAGTATTTTTTCAGGTGTTTTACCTCCAGGAGGGGAGCACCTGAATCTGTCTTTGTCACGTCTGATGTCATATCGATCCCCCTCCCCCTGCGGGTTCAGCCAGTTTCCAGCAGGCAGCCGAGTGGCCTTCTCCCAGGTCGATCAGCGGAGCGTCCTCCCTCACGCAGATCGCCATGGCATATGGGCAGCGCGAGGCAAAGGCGCAGCCTTTGGGCACACAGCTCATATCGGGAGGATTCCCCGGTATGGCCTTCAGCCGCTGATCTGCTGTCTCTCCTATATCCGGTACTGACTCGATCAGCCCCTGCGTGTAGGGATGCTTATGGCGGTAAAAGATCTGACGGCTTGTCCCCTCCTCCACGATCCGGCCGGCGTACATGACGATGATCCGATCGCAGATATCTGATACCACCCCCAGATCATGGGTGATGAAAATGATGGCCATGCCCAGCTTTTCCTTGAGCTCCTTGAGCAGGTATATGATCTGTGCCTGTATCGTCACATCCAGGGCTGTGGTCGGCTCATCCGCGATCAGCAGATCCGGATCGCAGGATAACGCCATGGCGATCATGATCCTCTGGCGCATGCCGCCTGAGAGCTGATGCGGGTACTGCTTCAGTCTCCGCTCCGGCTGATTGATCCCCACCAGGTCGAGCAGCTCGAGCATACGGTCATATCTGCTGTTTTTGTCAAGTGCCGTATGCTTTCGCAGGGCCTCGTCCAGCTGATACCTAATCGTAAGCAGAGGATCCAGTGCAGTCATGGGATCCTGAAAGATCATGGAGATCCGATTGCCGCGCAGTTTTTGCAGGTCTTTCCGGTCAAGTCCCAGGATGTCCTGTCCCTCAAATATGATCTCCCCGGCTTTTACCCGGCCGCTTGGCGGTGTCAGCCGCAGGATCGCATGGCTTGACACGGATTTGCCGCTCCCGGACTCCCCGACAATCCCCAGGACCTCCCCTTCATTCAGTTCATAGCTGATCCCGCGTACAGCCTGAATCTCTCCTGTTTGTGTAAAAAAA
This sequence comes from Blautia sp., assembly GCA_017515945.1. Classification (GTDB taxonomy): domain Bacteria; phylum Bacillota; class Clostridia; order Lachnospirales; family Lachnospiraceae; genus Blautia_A. The sequence continues at coordinate 3,897 of JAFWDX010000464.1, forward strand.
GAGATCGAAAGATCCCTTACCTGCAGCATCGCGCCGGTATATCCCTTCATGTTGTTCTTCCTCAAACGAAAAGCAGGTGAAGATGACAGTAAAAACGCCATCTTCACCTGCTTTTCAGGCAAATCTTAACGATCAATAATATAATCTGGTATCTGTGAAGTCACATACCCGAAATCCGTGCTTTTTGAATGACTTTACAGGTACATAACATAATTTGTAATACTGTCCTTAATAACTATAATCCATTCAAAGATTTTTGTCAATTACGCACAGTTTAATTATTTAAATAGATTATTTGTAACTGTTCAGTCACAAGCTCCTTCACAGTTACGAGGCCAGGCGCAGGCTCCTTTCGTCGCATTGGAAGTGCGCCTCCCAAGGGACGCCTTCGGTGTGGCCTTGGCTGTTCAACTTTTGTCTCACGCACCTCGCAGTAAATGCGAGGTGCTGACTGAACAGTTACGATTATTTCTTTTCATAGAGGAAGCGCTCCGGAAGGGTCACATGGAACCCATCCGCGACCTGACGCAGATTCTCTGCGGTGATCGTCTGGAGCTTGTCCGGGCGGACAGAGAGAACCTTGATCAGGATCTCGGCGGACTTCTCGATCGTGTGCATGAGACCGAAGGTCAGATCAAAATCCGGACCGGAGCAGAACATGCCGTGATGCGCCCAGATCGCCGCATCGTACTGTTCCATCAGACGGCTGGTCGCGACCGCGATATCCCTGCCGCCGGGAACCATCCACGGCACGACGCCGACACCGCCGGGGAATACGACCGGACACTCTGTGGCGGACTCCCACAGCTCACGGGTAAAGATCTCATCCTTGAGGGGAAGGATAAATGTGAGCGCGATGATATTGGTAGTATGGGCATGATAGATCACGCGGTGTTCCCCGTTCGTGACTCTCTTTTTGACCTCATGGTTCATCAGATGAGCAGGAAGCTCGCTGGTGGGCTTTCCTCCCTCAACCAGGCCCCAGCGGATCCTGTAGTTTTCACCCTTTTCATCCAGCTCGATGATGGCGATGCAGGCCTCAGGGTCCACGATGACATTACGGAAATACTTGCCGCTCCCGGTCACCAGGAAAAACTCTCCGGCAAGTCCGGGCACGCTGGTGCCGATCGGTTCCCAGTTCGCGTGGTCATTCAGACGGGGCAGGATGTGCTGCACCTCTTCCGGTTTGAGACGATAGGACAGATTGCCGCCGTTTCTCTCATGCCAGCCCTGCTGAAAGCCGTCATCCGCCATTTTTACAAAGCCGCGGACAAATTTAGTGTCAAGTATTTTCATAATTCTGCTCCTCTCTGAATAGCTTTAAAGCGTTTTTCCTGTAGCAAAATCTACGTACCGTGTCACCTGATAAGCGAACGGATAACTTGAAAGTCCGAACACACCCTGATTCCATCCGGCAAACTGCCCCTCAGGATCATAAAACTGCCCGTTTATCAGCACCCAGCAGTGTGTGGTAAATCCGTCTGCCGCCCCGTCCACCGAACCGGGCACACGGCCGTAAATCAGGGTCGGTTTATACCCCAGCTCGGAAGCCATGGCCGCAAAGGCGCAGGAAAAGCTTATGCAGTCTCCCATATGCGTATTGAGCATATTCAGGGCACTGATCTTTGGCCACAGAGGATCATTGAGATCCAGGTCCCGCACGATATAGGAAAAGTTCGACTTGGATGTCAGCCATGTCCAGCAGGCATACAGTTTGTCCCTCTTTGACATGGAGTCATTCGTCAGGGAACGGACAACCTGCATCTGACGGAGCTTGAGCTGTCCCACCGTATTATTGACCATCTGGGAACCCTTGAAGGTTACGCCTGAAACCGTCCTGTCTTTTACGATCCTGCCCAGGGAATTGGCAAAATACAGCTTGCCGCCGACGATCAGCCAGCCGGTCTGACAGCGGCCGTATTTATCCGGGCAATACTGATAGTTCCCGACTGTGAACAGCTTGTTGACCGAAGACTTCCGGAGCATGCCGACTGTATTAAATACATATGTATATCCGTCAAGGCGGATCCAGTGCGTGACAGCTGCACCGTTGCTTTTAAAATAATAACGACGGACCAGATCTCCGGTGGACCGTTTGATGATCACGTCTTTCCACTGGTTTTTCAGCTTTTTTCCATTCTCGTAGTAATAATACTTCCCGTTGATCTTATGCAGACCGTCTTTCTTTTGGGAAGCAGCCTTTGATACGGCCGATGATGCCTGAGCGGAAATCTCCCCTGCCATAACAGGCGTATGCAGATACAGCGCCATGGTCAGCAGGCCCAGAAAGGCCATAATCAGAATTTTGCGGGTCCTGTTCATTTCTATCTCCTCAGTCTTACAGCGTTCAGTTTGTAACTGTTCAGTCGCAAGCTCCTTCACAGTTACGAGGCCAGGCGCAGGCTCCTTTCGTCGCATCGGAAGCCCGCCTCCCAAGGGACGCCTTCTGTGTGGCCCTGACTGTTCAGCTTTTGTCTCACGCACCTGCCAGGGCACGCCTGCGGCGTCGCAGTAAATGCGAGGTGCTGACTGTACATTTACTTCAGTTCAGAATAAGCCCATCATCCAGGCAGCCGTCATCACCGGAGCCGTCGCCGCCGTCCGTGCTGCCACTGTCATCTGAACCGGACTGTTCTTCATAATATCCGGTATCATAGTCCGAATTGCCATAATCATAGTCATAGTCATAATCATAACTGTAATCATCGGACCCGCTTTCCTCGACATAGGCAGACGACTGATCAGAGGCTGCGGCAGTGTCATAGGAGCCCTCGGAACCGGCATCAGCAGCTGCATCCGTTGTTGCTGCGGCAGCCGCAAGGTTTTTCTCATGCTCCAGCGTATTCTGCTCTGCTTTCAGGCTCAGGCTCTCAAATACAAGATACCCGACACCGTCCTCCAGACGGATCTCGGCCTTCTCCACATCACCGAAGGGGAATGTGTGCAGCAGTGCTTTCGTATCGTCCTCGAATGTCAGCTCGATATCATAAACCGGAGGCTTGTAACCCTCTTTTGAAGGATCTGCTTCCTTTGGTGTGAAGTAAAGGATCCTCTCCTCATCTGCCGCAAAGACATCATCCTTTTCAAGCAGGTTGTCGCCCTTGCCCTCGCCGTCGATCTCAACCACAAATTCTTTGATACCCTTGCCGGTGGCGTTTTTGATGTCTACCTCGTAGTCGCCCTCTTCTTTTTTACCGATCGCGGCAGGCTCCTTTTTCTCCTCTCCTGCCTGTGTAAAGACAGCCGTATCCTCCGCGGCATCCTCGGCACAGAAAGCCGGGACAGTCAGGGCCAAAGCCAGTGCAGCTGCAAGTACAGATGATGTAATCTTTTTCTTCATAATATCTCTCCTGAATTTCTATAATCACAGATGTAACTGTCCAGTCACAAGCTCCTTCGTAACTGTCCAGTCACAGGCTCCTTTACAGTTATCATAAATCAATATTCTTTTTATCTCTTCCGTTATTTGCCCAGTCCGGCCGTCCATCCACGCCGCTTAAAGCCCTTGGAACAGCGTAGCATGCAGCAGATCCGATCTCCGTCGCCCAGTTGGGATCATAATACAGTCCCTTCTGTTCCACCCAGGCATGGCCGCCTGAACCGGCCATAACGGGATTTGCATATCCGATCGCATTGACAAAATACGCAAACGCACCTGCAAAGGCATAGCAGTCACCATACCCTCTGTTCAGCATCCACTCCGCATAAGCCACATCCCAGTCGCTCACGCCTGTGAAGAGATCCGGGATCGCGCTTACGGTATAGTGCGTCTTGGTGTACTCAAACATGATCTTGCGCTTTGTGCACATTTTCTGATCCGGGTTGGTCAGAGAGTTGACGATCTGTGCCGCCTTGACCATCACGTTCAGCTTTCGCTGCACGGCTGTACTGCTGATGACAGCCTTGCCGTCTGCGCCAAGTGAAACCCCGTCAATTTTCGTATTTTTAAGCATATATCCGCCGGCTTTTCTTTTCTGGCGGAAAAAATAATAGTCATTTTTGTATTTTACCCATCCGGTCTGCTGATTACGGCTGTTGTTAAAGTAATACTTCTGGCCGTTGATCGTGTGGATCCCCCACATGGCTTTTTCATATTTATTGTAAAATTTGTATTGGTTTCCTACATGCACCCATTTGTTTTTAAGGCTCTTAGCCTGTGCTGAAGCGGTGCACAAGAACAACGAAAATAAGATCAGCGCCGCGATCGTCAATACCCTTCTTTGCTTTTTTTCCATACGTCCTCCTGTTAATCCTCCCCGTCCAGAACACGGGCAAGAACCTTTGAAAAGTCCCTTGCCGCATCGCCATGCATGTGTCCGTCCAGATCAGTATATGCATTCACTTTGTGCGTAAACAAATCATAATACTCTTCTGAATTAAAATCAATATATTTTACACCTTGTTCCTGATAAAAGTCACTGAAAAACGCGCCTGCCTGCGTATAGCTGTCCGCGTATTTTTCGAGCGTCGGAGCGGCTGTCGGTGTGGCGATCGAGACAAATTCAATGTCTTCATCCCTGCACAGGCGGATCAGTCGCCGGATCCATTCAAGATTTTCCTCTATAAGGTTTTCCCTGGAAAAAGACTCATATGAAGGGAATTTAAAGGTCGAGGGATCCACCGGATAACGCTCAATATACCCGTCCTCATGATACTCCTGAGCATCTGAACGGAGGATATCCAGGTCATAAGACCCGGTCAGCTTCTGTCCCAGATTGGTCTTTATCATACCCAGCTCCGTGGAAAGCGGATACTCATACCATGGGAAGAGCACCGTGCGGATATTGCAGTCGGCCACACATGAGAAAAAGTACTCAAGCTTTGTGCGGGAAAACGGAAATTCATGGTAAAACAGCAGGTAATTGTTTCCTTCTTCTTTCTGAAGCGTAAAATATTCACCTGTCGTCACATAAACCACCCGTTTCGGCTTTGTCCCCTTTTCCACCATCAACTTCACCAGATAGTAGGCATCGATGGGGTATTCACCGCCGTTGGCCATGTTATGGCCGGTACGTCCGGACACCTCCTGCATCGCGGACGGATTGATGTTGATCTTGCCATGAGATGTACCCAGATAAATGTCATCCACTCTTTCCGACATGATCGCATGGACGTCATTGCGGATATAAGTGCAGGGATACAGCGCCAGATCCACGAACCGATAAAACACACAGATCACGCAAACTGCAAGCAAGACCTTAATCCATTTACTAGAACTGCGCATAGATAAATCCTTTCGCGGCCGCAGTGCAGCCGAACAGACCGATACAAAGCAGCAGGACGGCATAGACCGCACAGACTGCGGGGAACGGCAGCTTTGCTGCCAGGCTTTCACGGATCTTCACACCTTTTTCCTGTATGCATCCGACCGTGATGACGACGATCGTACCGACCGCAATGATCAGCAGCGCCCACGGTGCAAAGCTGACGCCCTGACTGCCCGCAGGAACCTGCAGCAGCTGAGAGGGATTGAAGCGGGTGAAAGCCAGCATGAGCAGATATCCGGCCTGAGGTACCGACCGTGCCATATCAAGAACAGACTCCAGGCAGAAGATCAGCTGGGTCCGCAGGATCATAAAGAGGACATACCACTTTTCGGTGCCTTTGATATGCAGTTTTTTCTTCCATACGGCATAGCTGTCCGTTAATACCTCGCTGACCGCGATGATAATGCCGTTGGAAAAACCATATGCGACAGAGATCCAGCTGGCTCCATGCCAGATACCGACCAGGAGGAACACCACCAGCTCTGCCTGGGCCACCTGTATATTGCGGGCAGCTTTTCTGCCGAATTTTTTCTTCGTGGCTTTGGTGATCTTCTGTACCGGTGTTGTGAGTGAAACCGGATAAAATACATAACGCATCATCCATTCACCCAATGTAATATGCCATCTCTTCCACAGATTGGCCAGGGATGTGGCCAGATAAGGATTGCGGAAATTTTCCTGCATCTCGATGCCGAACAGGCTCCCGATCCCGATCACGATGTCCATCGCGCCGGAGAAATCCATGTACAGATTAATATAATAAAGCAGCAGACCCAGGCCTACTACGCCATTATATTTACCGGGATCCTGGCTGATCGCGTCGGCAAAGACCCCAGCCCAGTCGGCAATGATCATTTTTTTGCAAAGACCCCAGATGATCCTCTCCACACCCCTGCAGATCCGCTGCAGGTCAAAGCTGTGAGAATCATAAAGCTGATGAGCCAGGTGGTCATACTTTGAGATCGGTCCCTGCATGATCTGCGGAAAGAAAGACACAAACAGTGCATATTTAAAAAAGTTTTTTTCCGCATGAAATTTCTTCCAGAATACATCCAGCAGATAGCCGGAGGACTGGAACGTATAGAATGAAATTCCCAGGGGGAACAGAACTTTCAAAACGGGAATCTGTATGTGAAACAGACTGTTCGCGTTTTCAATAAAGAAATTGGCATACTTTACATAGCCAAGCATGCCGAAATTGAGGATAAGACCGACAGCGACGACCCGCTTTACCGTCTGCTGATCAGTCTCCTTCTCCCAGAGCCGGTCGATCAGCCTGGCACAGGTATACGTAACCGCCGTGGAAAAAAGAATATAGACGACGAACCGGACTCCGCCTGTGACATAATAAATATAGCTGAACAACAGCAGGACAACCCATTGTGCCTTTCGCGGGGCAAGGTAATATACCAGGACTGCAAGGGCTGTAAACAGAAAAAACAAATTTGATACCAGGGGCATGAGCAACCTCCTGCTCTGCATCATGGCAGAGCCTGAAAAAGCCAAAGAAGCAGGCAGAGGAAAAGTTCTGCCTGCTGATTCGTAACTGTTCAGTCACAAGCTCCTTCCTGACTGAACAGTTACCCTCCTTCACAGTTACCACATATCAATTATGCCTGAGTTCCTTGCGCAGCATAACTCTGTCGATCTTGCCGTTCAGGTTGTGAGGCATTTCTTCGAGATGGACTCTTCTGCGGGGAAGCATATATGTCGGAAGTTTCTCCGTCAGGATGCTGCCCAGATCCTTTGCATCAATGGTTCCCGTGTAAAAGACCACAATATGCTTTGACTCTGCGTCATACAGACAGGCGTTTTCCGCGACACCGGGAACCGTGGAGATATTCGCCTCAATCTCACCCAGCTCGATCCGGTATCCCAGATATTTGATCTGGAAATCCTTGCGGCCGATGTAAAGATAATTGCCGTCTTCTCTCATCGTGCCCAGATCACCGGTGCGGTAGATTTTTTCCTCATAACTGTGATTGAGCGGATTCTGCACAAAGACCTCAGCTGTTCTCTCCGGATCGTTATAATATCCATAGCTCAGTGAAGGGCCACGGGCACAGATCTCTCCGATCTCGCCTGGCTCTGTGACCAGCTGGTCATTTTCATCCAGCAGAAGGATCTCCATGTTTGGATTTGGCTTTCCGATCGGCAGGCTGTCACCGCCTTCGTATGTGCCTTCAAACACAAATGACATACACCCGTCCGTGAGTTCTGTGGATCCATAACCATTTACAAATCTGAGGCCGGGTGCATGCTCAGCCCAGGCCCGGATGACATTGACCGGCATCACCTCGCCGCCGAACAGGACTCTGCGAATGCTGCTGATATCACCGACTTCAAATGCGTCCATGTTCACAATACTCTGAAGGATGGACGGTACCCAGTTGATCGCGGTGACCTGGTGTTCTTCAATGTACTTTACCAGCATGGCCGGGAATGAAAAGTACACAGGCGGAACCATATGGGTAGTTGCGCCAAGCAGAACAGGGCCAAACATCTCTATCACAGCCATGACAAAATAAAACGGAGCCTGGCTCAGCATAACATCAGACTCTTCAAGGCCATAGACCTGGTGGAACACTGTCATTGCATAAATATACAAAGCCTGGTGTGAGGTTACCACGCCTTTCGGAATGCCGGTAGAACCGGATGTGAACAGCACAAAAAGCACATCCGAGGAAAGGACTCTGGACGTAGCAGCAGAAACATACGCGTCCTGCAGCTCCTGTTTCATCAGATCTTCATAGATCAGCACAGGCAGGTCCCGGGCTATGGCAGCCACACTGCCGGCAGACTGTTCCACCGTCACAAAAGCAGCAGGCTGCAGAGTCGTCAGAATCTTCTGAATGCGTTCCTGCGGCATGCTCGTATCTATGATCGTATAGAAATTGCCGCTGTAGGCAATTCCGAATACAGCAGCGATACATTCGACAGATTTGTCAATATAAATAACAACCGGTTTTTTAAACAAGCCCTCCCGGATCAGTCCCTGCGCGACCAGCCGTGATTCTGTACGGATCTGGGAAAACGTAAGCGAGCGGTTCTGGTCGACATAGGCCGCTTTATCAGGCAGGCGGGAAGCGGTCTCATCCAAAAGGTCTGTTATGATATAGGCCATTTGTTTCTCCTTTCTGTGCTCTGCTGACCGCAGAGCGTATTTATGATACCACATTTTCAGAGAATCGCAAAAGAAAAAAACTCACCTGTTACGTTGACAGTATTATGCATTTTTCACCATATCGGGCTCACAATCTCCTGATGCCCGTAAAGTCAAACGGAGTCAGTATAACATATGCCTCAGACCCTGCAAAGGATTTCGGCACATTTCACCGTCTGTATTGTCTGACACAGCAATTGACACAGGGAGCGCATTGCGGAAAAAAGGGGACGATCTGTGTGTTGGACAACACACAAAACCGTCCCCTGTATTCCTTAATCATAGTTCATCCGTAACTGTGAAAGAGCTTGTGACTGAACAGTTACAGGTCCTCTTCAATTGAATCGGGCGCGAGCAGATCCGAAAATGTAAATGACACAGCATTATCCGGCACAGCCTGTTTCTGTTCCTGATCCTGATCCTGTCCGGCAGGATCCTCCGGCCCGGGGACGTCATCGACCACATAATCCGGCACTGTCCGGATCCGGCCGCCTTCCCTGCGTACACGGTCTTCCTTTACCGTCACAGCCGCAGTCTCTTCTTCAGGCTCATCCGATTTGGCTGTAACCTCATCCTCCTTTGCCTGCTCCCGTCTGCGGGAGAACTTCCCGCTGTCCGCCTCAACCATGGCCCAGTCTTCGGCGGTCAGGCCTCCCAGGTTTTCGTCCGTTATTTCCGTCTCGGCAGTATTTTCGGTCTCTGTTGCCATACCATCATTCAGACCGGCATCTTTGCCTGTGTTTTCATCCGGAATTCCGTCAGCCTCTGTATCCGGACCTTTATCTGTTTCAGTGCCTTTCCCTGCCGGAATATCCGTATCATCCTCTGCTGCAGTGTCTGCGTGTCTGCGCTTACTCCGCTTTTTCTTCTTTTGCTTTTCAGCCTTTTCGGGCTTTACGTCCTGTTTCTTCTTTTTACGTACCTCACGCCGGCTTTCTTCGATCTCATCCACCACTGCTTCCAGCTCTGCCATCAGCTCTTCGTGGCTGTGAGCGGCTTCGGGATCCTCCTCCCTGATCTGGCGGAACTCTTCGGGAACCGCTGCCTCGGCATACTCACCGTCCACAGCCTCTTCCGCCTTTTGTTCGCGCCTGATTTCCCGCTCCTCCTCGTCCCTGGCGATCCGTTCCTCAAATTCATACTTGAGCTCTCTGCGCTGGCGGCGGTAACGGGATCTCTTTTTCTCCATGCCTCTGCGCAGGATCCGTACAATGATGCCTGCTGCAGCCAGCACAATACTGACGATCATGTTGACCGGCAGATCCGTCCCCGGGACCAGCATCTTATCTGTGCGCAGATATTCGATGCAGGCCCGGCCAAAGCCGTACCCGGCCAGATATCTGAAAAAGATCTCACCGTCAAAAAGCCTGTACCTGCGACGTACGAGCAGGATGAAGAGCAGGAGCAGACACCAGACACTCTCATACAGGAAGGTGGGATGAACCTGAATAAAGGATGATCCGTCAATCTGGATCAGATTTTCCCTCATCAGTCCCGTCACCTCCGAGGAGTGGACGGCGTTCAGCGGAAGCTGCATGGCCACAGGCCAGTCCGTATACTCACCAAACGAACTCCTGTTAAAAAAGTCTCCCCAGCGTCCGATAAACTGCCCGGCCAGAAGTCCCAGGCTGAGATTATCCGCCATTTTCCAGAAGGAAGCGCCTTTACACACATTGCTCACGATCAGCAGCGCGAGCACGCCGCCCAGCAGGCCGCCGTAAAAGCCCAGCCCTCCGCTCCGGATATCCAGGATTTTTTTCAGATCCGCCTTATACAGGTTCCAGTAAAAAGCGACGTAATAGATACGCGCGCCAAGTACGCCGAAAATCAGTCCGAGGATCATGGTATCCAGATAATGATTGGGATTTTCATGGCTGCGTTTCGCCTCGAGGATCACAAAGGCCATGGCCAGGATCATGCCCATGGCGATCAGGATCCCGTAGCAGGAAATATCCATGCCAAAGAGGCGGACGGTCTTTACGATATAGGGTAAAACCAGCCCCGCTCCCGGGAAACGAATTGACATATCCACTCTCTTCACCCCTTTCAGTCGGGTCTTCAGACATTAAATCTGAAGAGGATCACGTCGCCGTCCTGTACAACATATTCCTTGCCCTCCATACGGACAAGCCCTTTTTCACGGGCTCCGGCATATGAACCGCAGTCCAGCAGATCCTTGTAGTTGACGACCTCCGCCTTGATAAAGCCCCGCTCAAAATCCGTATGGATCTTGCCGGCAGCCTGCGGCGCTTTGGTACCGATCCGGATCGTCCAGGCCCGGGTCTCGTCCTCTCCGCTGGTCAGAAAGCTCATCAGACCCAGCAGGCGGTAGCTGGCGGCGATCAGCTTGTCAAGCCCGGATTCCCTGATCCCCAGATCCTCCAGGAACAGCTGCTTTTCATCATCATCCAGCTCCGCGATCTCCTCCTCGATCCTGGCACAGATGACAAACACCTCACTGCCGGAAGAAGCGGCATACTCGCGCACCGTTTTCACGTAGGCATTTTCCGCGCCGTCGTCGGCCAGGTCATCCTCGGAGACGTTGGCGGCAAAGATGACCGGCTTGGCCGTCAGCAGATTGTAGGAGGCGAAAAACGCCTGTTCATCCTCATTCTCCGTTTCAAGCGTGATCGCAGGCTTTCCCTCCTCCAGATGAGCCTTGACCTTTTGCAGGAAATCAAATTCCTTGCCGGCGGTCTTGTCCATCTTTGCGCTGCGCCCGACTTTTGAGATCCGGCGCTCCAGGATCTCCAGATCCGAAAAGATCAGCTCCAGATTGATCGTCTCGATGTCCCTGAGCGGATCGATGCTGCCGTCCACATGGATGACATTGGAGTCCTCAAAACAGCGCACCACATGCACGATGGCGTCCACCTCGCGGATATTTGCCAGGAACTGATTGCCCAGCCCTTCACCCTTGGACGCGCCTTTGACCAGTCCGGCAATATCCACAAACTCGATCACGGCAGGTGTTACTTTTTTGGATTTGTAAAAATCTCCCAGCAGCTTCAGTCTGGGATCCGGAACCGGTACGATACCGATATTTGGGTCGATCGTGCAGAATGGATAATTGGCGGACTCGGCGCCTGCTTTGGTCAGTGAATTGAAAAGTGTACTCTTCCCGACATTCGGGAGGCCTACGATACCCAGTTTCATGTAAGCTCCTTTCAGGCGATCACGCCCTTTTTTGTATTCTTCAGGACAGGCAGCGGGGTTTCATCTTTGTCGTCTATATGGCTGCCGGCATATTTTTTGGTCTCCCGCGCGATCACGCCGGACAGCAGCAGGACTGCAATGATGTTCGGCACCGCCATCAGGCCGTTCAGCAGATCGGCCAGATCCCAGACCGTATTGAGCTTGATCACACAGCCTGTGAACACGCCGATCACCCAGAGTACCTTGTATATGAAAATAGCCTTTTCACCGAACAGGTACACCGCGCACCGCTCACCATAGTAATACCAGCCCAGGATCGTGGAAAAGGCAAAGGTGATCAGGCCTACGATCAGGATCGGGAGCCCCACCTTGGGGATCATGGAAAAAGCCATACTGGTCAGTTCGCTGCCGTTGCCGGAAAGTCCGTCGATAGACGGATGCTTGATAATGGAGGATACCAGCACCAGACCGGTCAGCAGGCAGATCACAACGGTGTCCCAGAAGGTTCCTGTCATGGAGACCAGCGCCTGCCTCTTGGCATTGCGGGTCTGCGCCGCGGATGCCACCAGCGGAGCGGAGCCCATGCCGGATTCATTGGAGAAGAGTCCCCGCGCAAAGCCATAACGGCAGGCTGTGGTGATCGTACTGCCGATAAAGCCACCTCCGACAGCCTGTGCAGAAAACGCTGCCCGGCAGATGGTCACAACGGCCTGACCGAGCGCGTCCGCGTTGATGATCAGGATAACGATACAGCCGAGCACATAAAACAACGCCATAAAGGGCACCAGCTTCTCGGAAACCTTTGTGATGGATTTGATCCCGCCGATGATGGTCAGGCCTACGATGATACTCAGGACCAGTGCAACGACCCATGGAGAAATCCCGAGGTTTTCCTGAAAATTGGAGGCCACGGCATTTGCCTGCACCATACAGCCGATGCCAAGGCCGCAGACGGATGCCAGCAGTGCGAAAACAATACCGAGCCATTTCATGTGAAGTCCTCTGTCAAGCGCATACATGGCACCGCCGATCATGGTCCCGTTTTCACTCTTGACGCGGTACTTGACAGCGATCACCGTCTCCGCGTATTTCGTGGCCATGCCGAACACGCCGGTCAGCCACATCCACAGTACGGATCCGGGGCCGCCCAGTGCGATGGCAGTCCCGACACCGATGATATTGCCGGTCCCGATGGTCGAGGAAAGCGCGGTCGTAAGCGCGCCGAACTGCGATACGTCGCCCTCCGCGTCCGCATCCTTTGACACGGACAGTTTTATCGCCTTAAATATGTCTTTCTGAATAAAGCCGGTCCGGATCGTCATGAAAATATGCGTGCCGAACAAAAGCAGGATCAGGGGCCATCCCCACAAAATGCTGTCAAGTTTTCCAATCAGTTGTGCAAAAGTCATTGTGTATTCTTCCCTTCTAAATTGGATTGAATGAATAAAGCTCTTAAATGAATAAACCAGAAAAAAGCAGGCAGCCCGAGCCGCCTGCATGTATACTCGCGGGGTAACTGTTCAGTCACAAGTTTCTTCACAGTTACGAGGCCAGGCGCAGGCTCCTGTCGCCGCATTGGAAGTGCGCCTGGCCTTGACTGTTCGACTCTTTTCTCACGCACCTCGCAGTAAATGCGAGGTGCTGACTGAGCAGTTACTAATTATATCTGATAATCAGAGAATCAGAG
>JAFWDX010000465.1 GCA_017515945.1 Blautia sp.
GGCCGTACAAGAGAAGAAAATGCACAGCTCGGCAGTCAGATGTTTGGCATCTTTTATGAGTTCGGGAAGATCAAGGACACGGATCCGGCCGGACCTGAGGCCCAGGAACTGGTGAAAAAACTTCAGGCTTTTATCACTGAGAACATGTACACCTGCACGGATGAGATCCTCAGCGGGCTGGGAAAGATGTATGCCGGAGGAGGAGATTTTACGACAAACATTGACAGCCATGGAGGAAAAGGAACCGCCCAATTCGTATGTGATGCGATACAGATCCATTGCGGGAAGTAAAGGAACACAACCACAGAGAGGACGGCTCTCAGTGTGGTTCAGCGGCAGGAGAGTCAGGCCCTCCATAAGCAGCAGAACCACACGGAGTGCCGTCCTCTCTGTGGCTCAGCGGCAGGTGAATCTGTCTTCGAAAGTGGGATCAGGGCTCCCGGTAGTAGAATCAGGGCCTCCGGGAGCGCCAGCCCACATTCACCTGTCAGGGACCAGCCTCCGTTTACCTGCTTTGGGACTAGTGGGCCATCTCAATCATATTTAAACTTAAAGCTCCATCTTGACTTCTATGCTGCGTTGGGCTCAGTTGCCGTAGCCCGTTACGGCGCCTTCACGCGCCTTGCCTATGAAGCCAATCTGGCACTTTAAGTTTACAACTGATTGAGACGGACCACTAGACTCTGTTTGACTTTCATAAAATGAGTCAAGGAACCTGTCCCCGTGACTCATATTTTCAGCCGTATCTGCGGGTCGATCCAGCTGACCTGCCTTGCCTGGTGGATGATGTCTCCGGGCATCGCATTGCCGATCAGAAACGGTGACTGCGGGTCATGCAGCTGCATGTTCCGCAGCACCGTTTCTTTTTCTGCGTTGGCGTAGCAGTAGCGGCACAGGTGCCCGCAGGTGTTGTAAGCGCCGATGTCGCCCGTGATATAGCAGGCACATTCCTTTCGATTCATGGGATTGGGCGGTGTGATCAGATTCTGTCCGATGGCTGTCTCAAAGGTCTTGACTGTCGTGCATCCCGAGCAGTCCGCCCCTGCAGCTTCCAGAGATCTGCTCTCCGCGCAGGGCTTTATGGTCATGTCATATTGTCTGCCGATTTCCACGAAAGCTTTTGTGAGACGGAACTGGTCATTCATGGAAACACTTTTTGCTTCCGGGAAGTTCCGCTTCACTTTCTCATACAGGTCTATAAAGCTGATCACGGCAGTGTGAGTAGTTCCGGCCATTTTTTCAGCCATTCTTCCAAACGTATCGACATGCCGTTCAACCGTCCAGGTCTCATTGAGCAGGATCGGGTCGTAACGCCAGCCCATGGAATTCACTCCGACAATTTCTGACAGGCGGCAGAAGGTGTCCATGACAAAATCCTTGTCCGGAACCCTCGGCTCGATGTCCTTCCCATAAGGTGTGATGGTCAGAAACCAATACTGGCCGTAGGGCTTGAGAAGGTCCATGTAACGCAGCATGGGAGCCGGATTTTTGGAACAGAATCCGATCATGTCCACCACGTCCGGATTCAGGTCATAACGTGTGACAGATTGTGGATTGTATGGGTTGCGCACAAGGACAAAACCCTCCCGCAGACGGTTTGCAAACCAGTCGGAGTAGAAGGCGGGGATGTCCGTGCGCTGTCCTGTCTGGATGATCATAAGCTGCTCTCCTTCGTATCGTTCTCTGTGTCAGTCTGCATCATTCAGATCGGTCATGTCAACAACGTGAGTAACTGTTCACTTTATTCACAGTTACCAAATATCTATTCTACTTATTAAAATTACGTATCTGTAACAACTGTCTTTATATTCCGTTTTTCCACGGACCTGTTCTCCAAGTCTCATCCCCCGAGTCCCCCTTGACGCCATTTCCCCCTTTTTATATAATAAAAGTTATGAAACATTTTTATAGATGTGATGAGTTTTCAGTCAGAACTGCGGAAAGGAACACAAAATGTTTGATGTACTGATCATAGGCGGCGGCGTGATCGGCAGCGCCATCGCCAGAGAACTCGGCCGTTACCGGCTGAAGGTCGGCGTGCTGGAAAAAAACACCGACGTCTGCTACGAGACCAGCGGCCGCAACACCGGCGTCTGCCACGGCGGCTTTGCCTACGACAGAGGCTCTCTTAAGGCAAAACTCTGCGTGGAAGGCAACCGCATCATGGGAGAGGTGGCCAGAGAACTCGATTTCCCCTTAAAACGCTGCGGCAAAGTCCTCGTCGGCAATACGCAGGAGGAATACGACCGCCTGCAGGAGGTGATCGCCCAGGGCGAGGCAAACGGAGCCACAGGCCTGAGGATGATCACGGAAGAGGAGCTAAAAGCCATGATCCCCGGCGTAAAAGGCAGCTTCGCCATGCTCTCCGAAAACAGCGGCATCCTGGATCCCTTCCTGATGACAATTGCCCTTGCGGAGAACGCGGTGCACAATGGAGCAGAATACTTCCTTGAGCATGAGGTGACCGCCATCTCCAGAGAAGATGACACCTATGTGGTCACCGCGGGCGGCGAGACCTTCCGCACACGCTGGGTGATCAACAGCGCCGGTCTTGGCTGCGGAAAGATTTCGGACATGCTCGGGATCAAGGGATATAAGCTCATTTATTCTAAAGATGACTATATCATCCTCGACGACAGACTGGGACGGGATCTGCCCATGCCGATCTATACGGTGCCTTCCAATACCTATATGGGCATCCATGTGACCCCGACTACAGACGGAAATGTCCTCCTGGGGCCGACGGCTGAGGACACGGACAACAATTCCTGGTACGGTGTGGAGCAGAAAAACCTTGATTATCTTTATGAAGAGGCCATGAAGCTCTGGCCGAATTTTACCCGCGGCGACTATATCCGCACCTACTGCGGAATCCTGCCCAAATGGGTGGACGACGAGGGCAGGATCCAGGATTACAAGATCGAGATCCTGGACGACATCGCTCCGAACGCGGTCAATCTGGTCGGCATGGAGTCCCCAGGCCTCACCGCTTCCGTGGCTATTGCCCGCTATGTCATCGACATGATGCAGGAGAGAGAGAAATTTGAAGAAAACCCGGATTTCGATCCGATCCGCAAGGGGATCGAAAGGTTCTCCAGGCTGGATGAGGAGACGCAGGCCAGACTCGTGGAAGAGAATCCGGACTACGGCGAACTGATCTGCCGCTGTCAGAAGGTGACAAAAGCGGAATTGCTGCAGGCGATCCACAATCCCCTGGGCGTGCACACCGTGACCGGAGTCAAATACCGGACAAGAGCCATGATGGGGCGCTGCCAGGGCGGATACTGCCAGATGCGCATCACCAGGATGCTGGAGGAGGAGCTGGGGATCGCGCCGGAGGAGATCACCTATGCCAGAGAAGGCTCCCGGATGTTTTTCGGCAAGGTACGGGAGGTATGAAAATATGAGCGAACAGAACAAAAATACAGTGGATGTCCTGATCGTGGGCGGAGGCCCTGCGGGACTGGCGGCGGCGGTGCGCCTCTATGAGCTTGGGATCCGTGACATCCTCGTGGTGGAGAGAGAAAACGAGCCGGGCGGGATCCTGCGCCAGTGCATTCATGACGGCTTCGGCGTGACACGCTTCGGCGAGAGTCTGAGCGGCCCGGAATACGCAGCGCGTTTTATCAGACAGGTCCGGGAATACGGGATCCGGGTGATGACCGGTGCCGCTGTGACGAATATCACACCGGAACGCGAGGTCACCGTAGTAGCCAGAGAAGGGCTCACCGTCTGGCAGGCGAAAGCCGTTGTGCTGGCCATGGGCTGCAGGGAGAGGACCCGCGGCGCGCTGGCGATTCCCGGGGAACGCCCGACAGGCGTCTTCACGGCTGGTGTGGCTCAGGCTTATATCAATCTGTATAACCGGATGCCGGCGCGGGAGGTCGTCATCCTCGGCTCAGGCGATATCGGCATGATCATGGCCAGACGTCTGACCCTCGAGGGAGCCCATGTAAAAGCGGTTTATGAAGTCCAGCCTTATCCCAGCGGACTGCCGAGAAACATCCAGCAGTGCCTGAACGATTTTGACATCCCGCTGTATCTTTCCCATACGGTGACGCAGATCCACGGCGACCGGTGCCTGGAGGGTGTGACCGTTTCTCAGGTGGACGAACGGATGAGCCCGATCGCGGGCACGGAGGAATATATTTCCTGCGATACGCTGATCCTTTCCGTAGGCCTTATTCCGGAGAATGAGCTGTCCCTGGACGCAGGCGTTCAGCTGGATCCCAGGACCCGCGGCGCATACGTGGACGAGCATCTGCAGACCAGCGTGCCCGGAATCTTTGCGGCGGGCAACGTGCTTCGTGTACATGATCTTGTGGACTTCGTCTCCATGGAGGCGGAGGCGCTGGCGGACGCCGTGCATAAATATCTGGCGGCGGGTGATCTGCCGGAGGGTAAAGTAAAGCTGACAGCAGGAGCCGGCGTTCATCATACGGTTCCCCAGTGGGCGGAGGGCAAGGAACCCTTTACCGTCAGCCTGCGTGTCGTCAGGCCCATGGACAATGTCTGGGTCTGCGCGAAACAGGGCGGCCACATCGTGGGCCAGAAAAAGATGAAAAAGGCTTTGCCCGCGGAGATGATCCAGCTCAAGGTGAATCCCCTGACGGGAACGGAGGATGTGGAGGTATACGTGCAATGATAAAAGAATTTACCTGCGTGGTATGTCCGAACGGATGCAGGATCACGGCGGAGCGGAATTCAGAGAACGAGGAATATAAGATCACCGGCAATGCCTGCTCCCGGGGACTGACTTATGTCAGGCAGGAGCTGACCGGGCCGGTGAGGACCTTCGCGACTTCGGTCGGAGTGACCGGCGGCGTCCTGCCTCTGGCCAGCGTCCGTGTGACCGCGCCGATCCCGCTTTCCAGGGTAAAGGAGGCCGTGGAGCTGATCCACGCTCAGACGCTGACGGCTCCGGTCCATGCCGGGGATGTTCTGCTGCATGACTTTATGGGACTGGCCTGCGATGTGATCGTCACAAAGACGGTGGAAGCCTGCCCGGAGGAGGCCGCACGATGAATGTAACCTATGAACAGATCCTCCCCCTGCTGCTGGCCCTTTTGCTCATCTTTATCCTGCCGATGCTGATGCGCCGGTACGGACTGCGCTGGGAAGACCTTCTCGGCATGCTGACCAGCCGCTTCGGAAAAAAGGACTATGAAACCGAGGCCAGGAAGATGCGCGAGCAGAAGAAAAACCGTCCTGAGCCTTATCAGACGAACAGCCGTAGCGGGGATCTCAAAGCCCTTGTTTCTTCTTTGCTGATGATGGCCCGCAGGTATAAAACCGGGCTGGTCTATCCGGGGACCATTTCCTATAAAGGCCAGGTCGCCGGCCTTCTCGCACTTGTCGTGACCAGACGGGAGGTCATCGGCCTGAACTGCTTTGGCTACGGCGGGACGATCAGGGAGGACAAACAGACCGGCAGCTGGAACCAGCATATGAACGGCGCGGATCAGAGCTTTGCAAGCCCGCTTAAAGGAAACGCGCAGCAGCTTTCCCTCGTACGTGCCGCGATGGACGCCAACGGCATGAAGGATGTGCCCCTGAGGGTGGCGGCCGTGTTCACAGCCCATGGCGTGGAGCTGCATACCAGCCATCCGCTGGAGGTCTTCACCTCCGAAGGGCTGATCACCCACCTGAAGGAGCGGTGCAGTCAGGATGAAGGACCGCTGGATCCGGACGCTACAGCCAGGCAGCTGAACGCACTTGTAAAACGAATTAAGAAATGAGTCAGTTACTGTTCACGGTCTGAACCACACAGGGGACAACCACACAGGGGACGGTTCTCTGTGTGGTTGTCCCCTGTGTGGTTCATGCAATAAAGATTGTAAAATCGCCTCTGATATGTTAGTATGATTTCGACATACAAACCATATACAGCGGGAATTTTATACGTTAATGTGCTGAAATGACGCGCTTTGCAGGTCCTGCAATACAGCGCTGTGTTTTCCCGCGGGTATATAAAACGGAGAGGCTTGGTACGCATGGCGGTTAATGTAAATAAAAAATCAACACAGGACGCAGTCTACACTGTGCTGAAGGAAGGCATCATGACATTGAGCCTGCCGCCCGGCACAGCCATGAGCACGCAGGAGATGGCGACCCGGCTGAATGTCAACCGGACGCCTGTGAGAGAGGCGTTCATCCGCCTCCATGAGGAGGGGCTGGTGGAGGTCTTCCCCCAGAGGCAGACGATCGTATCCAGGATCAACTTCCAGAGAGTCATGCAGGAGCGCTTCATACGGGAGAGTCTGGAGATGGCGGCGCTGCGGCTGTTCATGGAGGCGGAGGACAGGGATGAGTACCTGGACCGCATGCAGGACATGATCAGGCAGCAGGAGGAGAGCCAGCGGGAGAAACAGTACGCGGCCTTTATCCGCCAGGATAATGACATGCACCGGCTGATCTTTATCGGTGCGGGGCAGTCTCTGGCCTGGGATGCGGTGCTGAGCGTGAATGGCAATTACGATCGCTTCCGGGTGCTGACTGTATCGAATGAGGACACGATGGACAGCGCGATCCGTCAGCACAGACGGCTGATCACGCGGATGAGAGAGGGAGATACGGAGAAGGTCTGCGCGGAGATGTATGACCACGTACGCAAGCTCCGTTACGAGAAAGAAGAGCTGCTCAAGAAATACCCGGACTATTTTGCGCCGGAGGAAAAATCAGATGACTTCCTGCTGAAGTCTTTGCAGATTCCTGGTAACACAGTGGAGGGGTGAGTCAGAGGGACA
>JAFWDX010000466.1 GCA_017515945.1 Blautia sp.
CGGCTCCGGCCAGCCTCCGATGAGTCACGGGGACAGGTTCCTTGACTCATTTTGACGATGGCCAATCTCAGGACCTGGAACCGGTTTCTGTGACTCATACCCGTGACTCATCTCCCTGGCGGAAATCTCTTCGGAGGCTGGCTCCATGCCCTGAGATTATCCACCGCCAGAATGAGTCAAGGTACCTGTCCCCGTGACACCAGGAAAGACCTCCCACCTGCCACCGTCCGTCATGCCCCCCAGGCCAACTCACATAAAGCACACTTTAATTCACAGGAGTCTGGAGAAACCTGCCCCTGTGACTCATTTGAAAAGGAACACAAAAGGACCGTCCTTCTGTTATGAACAAAATATGAATGAAAATTTACAGAATGTTTGGAGGGCAAGCCCCCATATCTGTTATAATGACTTGAGCATATTTTTTTTTATATATATGAGGAAGGAATATGAAGATATCTAAGTTATTCGAGCCGGTAGACATGACCGAGGGCAATCCTGTGAAGCAGATCGTCGTGTTTACGATCCCGATGCTGCTGGGAAATATCGCGCAGCAGTTGTATAACACGGTTGACAGTATTATAGTGGGCAAATTTGTGGGTGACAATGCGCTGGCCGCGGTTGGCAGCGCGGGGCCGATCTTTAATCTGATGCTGGTGTTGTTTATCGGGATCAGCGTGGGGGCCACGATCATGGTTTCCCAGTATTTCGGGGCCAGGAACAGGGAGGCGCTTTCCAGGAGTATCGGGTGCTGTACGACCATGACTGTGATCGCGTCCGGGATCATCATGATCGTCGGGTCGCTGTTGGCGCATCCGCTGCTGAAGCTTTTGAATACACCGGAGAGCATCATCATCTGGTGCCGGAATTACCTGATCATTCTCAGCCTGGGATCCGTGGGGTGCGGTCTGTACAATATTCTCAGCGGTGTGCTCAGAGGCTTGGGGGATTCGGTTTCCGCGCTGATCTATCTGCTGGTGGCTACACTGCTCAATATCGTTCTGGACTACTGCTTTGTGGCGTATCTGGGACTTGGCGTGGCGGGCGTCGCGCTGGCTACGATCATCGCGCAGATGGTTTCGGCCGTGCTTTGTATCCGCAAGCTGCTGCACATGACAAATCTGTTTGATTTTAAGATGGAGTATCTGAAGCCTGAGAGGGAGTATGCGGGATCATTGATCCGTCTGGGACTTCCCTCCGGCGTGACGCAGGCGATCATGTCCATGTCGATGATCGTGGTGCAGTCCCTGACCAACAGTTTCGGTGAGCTGTTCATCGCTTCCAACGTCATTGTGATGCGTATCGATGGTTTTGTCATGCTGCCGGCGTTCTCCTTCGGTACCGCGATGACGACCTATGCCGGGCAGAATATCGGTGCAGGCAAGATGGACCGTGTGACCAAAGGAGCCAGGCAGGGCACCCTGGTGGCCATGGGCATCTCTGCTTTTCTTACGCTCATGATCCTGATATTCGGCAGGAATATCATGGGTATCTTTACGGATACCGGGGAGCTCATCGATCTGAGCTATCGCATGATGCGGATCCTGGCGGTGGGGTATATCCTGATGGAGGTGACACAATGTCTTTCCGGGATCATGCGTGGGGCCGGGGATACGATCACGCCTATGTGGATCTCGATCGTGAATTCCATCGCCGTGCGTGTGCCGTTGGCGTATCTGCTGGTTCATCTGACAAAAACGCCGGAGCTGCCGCAGGGTGACTGCGGGATGATGTATGTGTCCCTGGTGCTGACGTGGACGATCGGTGCGATGCTTACGCTGCTGTTTTACAGGGTTGGGAAGTGGAAGACGAAGGCTGTGGGGATTTGAGATTGTACGGGCTGAGGTCTGGCCCTCCAAGTGAAGCGGGGGACGGTTCCTCGTTTCACTTGGAGGGCCAGACTCCGGCTGCTGGAGGACCAGACCTGTTACTGTTCATGGTCTGACTGAAAATGAGTCAAGGAACCTGTCCCCGTGACTGTCTCATTATAGCTAACCGGATAGTCTGATGGGGTCAGGCCCTCAAAACATTCTGTGAACAGCGTTCATGGTTTGTTCA
>JAFWDX010000467.1 GCA_017515945.1 Blautia sp.
CGCTACCACATGAATCTTTTTCTGGAGGCATTCATCCAGCCGCGCGACATGAGAGATGATCCCGATCTGCCGTTTCCCGGCTGCCAGATGCTGCAGGACCGCGATGGCCTTGTCGAGGCGGGCGCCGTCCAGGGAGCCGAAGCCTTCGTCGATGAACATGCTGTCGATCTGTATCTCGCTGGTGCTTTGCATCTGCACGATGTCCGACAGGCCGAGGGCCAGCGACAGGGAGGCTTCAAAGAGCTGACCGCCGGAGAGGGAGGCCGTGTCCCGTTCCAGATTTGTGATGGTGTTCAGGACTTTGAGCTCGAGGCCGAGATTGGAACGGCCGTCTCCGGTTTCTTTCGGGACGAGGCAGTATTCGCCGTCGGTCATGGTCTCGAGATGGATGTTGGCCTGTTCAACGATCCGGTGAAAGAAGCCGGTGAGGACGTAGCGGCTGAAGGCGTATTTCCCGTCCGCGGTATCAGCCAGGGGCCCGAGCTTCTCAAAAGCTCTGCGGTATCTGCTGCGGGTATCCAGGATGGAGGTAAGCTCTTTGCAGACCCTGCGGTCCGTCTTCATGATCAGGGAGAGGTCGTTTTCCCTGGCGCGCAGGTCATTGAGGGCTTCTGTCACCTGAGTGATCTGTGCGGTGATGGCGCTGATATCGACGCGTTCCATATCCCTGGTGGAGGCCTTCAGCTGTTCGATTCGGACATTCAGATCGCTGCGGTGGCGATCATAGCCGTCGATCTCGGACCGCTTTTCCGATATCCACTGGTCCAGACTGTCCTGATCCAGGAGGCGGCCCTCCGGGCTCAATGCCTGGTGGTAGGCGTCCGGATTATCGGAAAACCATTTATTCAATTGGGTCTGATACGCTTTTTTTGTTGCTTCTTTTGCCCGTTCGCGGGCTTCTTTTTCTGAGCGGGCACTGCTCAGGGAACCTTCGTTTGCCGCTCTCTCATTCTGGCAGTCGGCCAGCTTTTTCCTGGCGGAGTCGATCTGGAGCTGCAGTTCCCGGACCTGTTCTTCCCGTGCGCGGATCTGGTTCAGTGCGTCCTCTTTTTTATCGGGATAATCAACCAGCTGCTTTTTCCAGGCAGCCACGCGGGCATCCGCGGCTGTCAGGGCCACTCTTGCCTCGCTGTGCAGTCTGACCGATTCCGTCAGCTCCTTTTCGGCGGCGGAGATTTCCGCATCCGTCTGCAGCTTATCCTTAGCGGCTTTATCCTTAGCGGCTTTGTCCGCGACGGCCTGACGCCAGATTCCTTCGGCTTCTGTGATCTGCCTGTTACAGGCGTCCGCAGCCCTCTCAAGTGCATTTGAACCGGACAGCGCCTCCCAGTCGGAAGCGCCGAGCAGCTTCTGCGCTTTATCGAGCTGGAGCTGACGCTGCAGGGAAAGCGTGCCGGCTTTTGCCCTGTGCGCTTCTTCTGCCGTTTTCAGCGTCCGGCGCGCGTTTTCCAGAACGGAAAAAGCCTGATCGACTGCTTCGCCGGTCGGGATATCCTCGTGCCATGGTGCAAAGCCGGGGATATCGGAGGCCGTGTGTCGGGCGCCGCAGACCGGGCAGATCACCTCGTCGGCTGTTTCCAGCTGTTTCCTCAGATCCATGGCGAGGATGCCGGCCTGGCCGAGTATAAAGGCTTTGTTGCAGTTCATATACGCTTCTGCGGCCTGAAGCTCCTCAGCCTGGGCTGTTTCCAGCCGTTTTTTCAGGACAGCCTCCTCTTTGATCAGATTCTGTACCTTTTTCAGGCCTTCACTCAGATCCTGCAGCTCTGCCTTTCGGTCCGTATATTCCTTCAGCCTGCCAGCCGCTGCCGAGACAGCCATGTCCCCGGCCTGGGCAAGCGATTTAAGGGTATCTGCGAGCTCCTGCTGCCGCTGCCTTTTCTTCTCCAGCTCTGCCTGCAGACCGCTGACGCGCTCCTCTGCCTGCTTCAGGGCTTCGGCTTTGGCTGCCTGATCGGCAAGACCCGCGGCCAAGTCGTCATAGAAATGCAGAATGCCCTGTACCTGCGCGGTCCGGGCGGTCAGCTCCGCGATCGCAGGCACATTGGTTTTTTCGACCGCTTCGGCCTGTTTTTTCAGGGAAGCCGCCTGCTCTGAGAGAAGGCCGCGTTTTTCTTCAAGGTCGCCGATACGTTGCAGGAGAAGGGCAGCGTCTTCTTCCGCCTGAAGCATGGCCAGCTCGGAGGGAATGACCTTTTCGGCTGCGCGGGCAAGCCGCACCTGCTCCCGCAGGGCCTGGATCATGTCGGTCTGCTGTTCCAGACCGGCCAGCTCCTGCTTTTTCCTTTCCAGATCATCCAGGAGGCTGTTGCAGGTCTGGCCTCTGGTTCGGAGCGCTTCAAGCTTTTTCTGCTCCTCCTCTTTTTCATGGATCGCCTTCAGAGCGTCCTCGCGGGAGGCACCGACCCGCTCGATGATCCGCTGCATCGTTTCAGGGAGTGAGGGATGATCGAGCGAAAGCGTCTCCCTTTCCTCGTCGGTCGTATCTCCGGGAAATATAAACAGCTTTAGCTGCGCCTGCGCCGCGTTCACCAAAGCATTGTCCTCTTCGCGCAGCAGGTTGGCGGCCGCTTTGAGCCGGAACTGGAAATCCTGGTGCCGGCGGTTGTCATAGAGCTTGCCCAGGATCACGCCCCGCTCATCGCTCCGGGCCGTGAGAAATTTCTGGAATTCGCCCTGGGCCAGCATGATGATCCGCCTGAACTGATCCGCGTCAAGTCCCAGGATCTCCGTGATCTTGCGGGTGACCTCATCCCTGTCCTCCCGTCCCCGGCCATGGACGAGGATGCTGCCGTTTTCGGCGAGGACGGAGGTCTTGGCTGCCACCTTGGAATCGCCCTTTTTGCCCCAGTTCATTGTGCGGGTGACCGTAAAGGATCTGCCCGCGTTTGAGAAGGTCAGCTCTACGCGCAGCTCGTCGCGGTGGCTGCCGCTCTTGGCATAGTCGCTGTGAAAGGCCTCGGTGCCAAGGCCGCTGCGCGCGCCTCCGCTGGCGGTCCCGTACAGGGCGTAAATGATCCCGTCAAAGATCGTGGTCTTTCCCGATCCGGTGTCGCCCGAGATCAGGTAGATCGTATTGCCCATGGCGTTAAAATCGACGGTCGTTTCCTTTGCAAAGGGGCCAAAGGCCTTCATGGTCAGTTTATGTGGTCTCATTCATGGTCCTCCATGATGCTCGTATTTCCCTGGTTTGAAAATGATATCTGTTAAGCCCGGGAGGCGTATGAAATATGGAAAAGTAGAAAATGATACGCCGGTGGATCTTGACAATGAATAACGGGGAGGAATCTGTCGCCTTGACTCTCAATATGATTTATCGAATGAGTCAAGGAACCTGTCCCCCTGACTCATGAGTCAAGGAACCTGTCCCTCTGACTCATGAGGACAGGTTCCCTGACTCATTTCAAGCAGGTAGTCCAGAAGCTCCCGGGAGTCCTCCTGCGGGACGGCTTTGACATCCGGGGCCCAGTCGCTGCCGCGGCGGGACTGTTGCTCAAGGATCCTGCGTATGAGTCTTTCCTGGGTGCCGTCAGGCAGTTCGCCCCGCTGCTCCTGATAAAAGAGGCTGAACTGTTCTTCTGTATTCAGTCCGCGGTCCGCGGCGGGGGTGAGATATGGATTGTCGGCGGCGGTTTCCTGTGTAATGACACGTTTTACGTTTACGAGTGCGTCTCCGTAGACCTCCCGGAGCTGTTCCAGGGCGCGGGGCGGCACATAGGGATCGGTCAGGATGCACTGGATATAATAGCGGTCTTTATCTGTCAGCGCGGTGCCTTCGGCCAGCAGTTCATCAAGGCAGCCCGTGAACTGGCGCAGCTCATGCAGGAGGGGGATGTCGATCTTTTCCACCTGGATGTCGTCTTTGCCGTTTATGGTGACCAGCGTCAGCGCTTTGCTGCGGCCGAGCTCCGAGAAGTCGTAGTAAAGGGGACAGCCGGCATAGCGCACGGTTTCCCGGCCCATCTGCTGTGCGTTGTGGATATGGCCCAGCGCGACATAGTCAAAGGCGTCAAAGGCGGAGGCGTCGATCTCGCCCACACCGCCGATGATCGTCTCGGATTCGCTGTGCTCGGGATGTGTGCCGCCTGCGAGCACATTCTGGTGGGCGACGAGGACGTTGCAGGCGGCTGTGTCGATGTGCTGGTTATCCAGCAGAGCTCTGGCGGCCTCGTCATAGGTAGAAAGATCATCCCGGTTCAGCACCCGTTCGTCCGCGACAAGGCGGGGGAACAGATACGGCAGCAGCCAGAAGGTCACATCCGCCGGTTCTGCGTGTACCGTCACATGAGTCAGCTCCGGTCCGAGTTCGTCGGCGATATAGATGTGATGGGAGGTCAGCAGCTCATGGACATGAGAAAGGCGGACCGTAGAGTCGTGGTTGCCGGGGATCACAAATACGGATCTGTCCCGACGGGAGAGCTCTGTGAGAAGGTGGTCAAAGAGCTTGAGCGCCTCCGGAGGGGGGACCCTGCGGTCATATATATCCCCCGCGATGACGACGGCATCCGGCTCGTATGTGTCGACAGCCTGCAGGAACTGTTCAACCCAGTAAGCCTGGTCCGTTTCCGTCAGCGGGACGTTGTGAAGCATTTTGCCGAAATGCAGATCGGCAATATGGAAAAATTTCATGTGTTTTCTCCTTCGAGCGGCTGTATTTTCTCGATCAGACGGTATCCGTAGCCCCATACCGTCTCTACTGCGGCTGTACAGTCCGCGGCGGCCATTTTTCTGCGAAGCCTTTTGAGCAGGTCGTCGGGCATGCGGCCCTGCCCCCAGTCCTGTCGCCAGATCACCCGGATGATCTCCTGTTTGCTGATGGCGGCGCCTTTGCGCCGCAGGAGATACTCCAGAAAGCTGTATTCCTGAGCGGTGAGCCGGAAGGGAGAATCCCCGACACTGGCCTGCCGGATGTCCGGGAGCATTTTCAGGTTGCCCAGGCACAGCTCCTCCGGGGCGGAATAGACACGGGGCCGGCCCAGGATCCTGTTGATCCGCAGGACAAGCTCCCGGGGCAGGAAAGGCTTGCACATATAGTCATCACAGCCCAGCTCCAGTCCAACTACGCGGTCGGAGGGACTGCATTTTGCGGATACGATGACGACGGGCAGGTTCGAATAAGCCCGAAGGCTTTTGAGAAACTCTTTCCCGTTCTGCCCTTTCAGCACGATATCCATGATGAGAAGATCCGGGAGCCGGCGGGAAAGGGCAGAGGCAAGGCTGCCGCCGTCAGTGAAGGTGATCACTTCGTAATTCTCCTTTTCCAGATGGATCCGGATCAGATCGAGGATATATTCTTCATTGTCTGCGGCATAAATTACGTGTTTCATGTCAGAGGTCCCTTATGAAGAATGGTAGTAACTGTTCAGTCAGCACCTCGCATTTACTGCGAAGTGCGTAAGATCAAAGTTGAACAGCCAAGGCCAGGCGCACTTTCAATGCGACGACAGGAGCCTGCGCCTCCCAAGGGACACCTTCGGTGTGGCCTCGTAACTGTGAAGGAGCTTGTGACTGAACAGTTACGAAGAATGAGAGCAGTTCGTAACTGTGGAGGAGCTTGTGACTGAACAGTTACAGCAGCTGTAATTTTGTGAATGAACCACACAGAGAACCGTCCCCTGTGTGCTTTGATTATATCATAAATCCGCAATGTACCGGCATAAAAACATTATATCCATACTGCCGGGCCTATTGCCACGAGTTTGCCACAAATTACCCCCTTTTTTACCACATAAGATATGGTACCTTAAAAGAAATATGCATTTATTAATGTGGACATTGTTTTGGAGTTATTGCGTCATATGTGATTTGATGCGGACAGGGAGGACTGAATGGATCATCTCGACACCTTGGAGGCGGAGGCCATCTATATCATGCGTGAGGTCGCCGCGGAATGCGAAAAACCGGTAATGCTGTATTCGATCGGAAAGGATTCTTCCGTCATGCTGCGCCTGGCTCAGAAGGCCTTTTATCCGGAGAAGCTCCCTTTCCCGCTGTTGCATGTGAATACGACCTGGAAATTCAAGGAGATGATCTCCTTCCGTGACCGCACGGCGAAGGAGCTGGGACTGGATCTGATCGAGTATATCAATCAGGACGGTCTGGCCCGGGGGATCAATCCCTTTGACAACGGCGCGGAATATACGGATATCATGAAGACCCAGGCGCTCAAGGATGCCCTGGATAAATACGGCTTTACGGCTGCCTTCGGCGGCGGCCGGCGGGATGAGGAAAAGTCCCGTGCCAAGGAACGGATCTTTTCCTTCCGCAGCGCCTCTCATGCCTGGGATCCCAAAAATCAGCGCCCGGAGATGTGGAAGCTGTACAATACACATCTGCACAAGGGAGAGAGTGTGCGGGTGTTCCCATTGTCCAACTGGACGGAGAAGGATATCTGGCAGTATATCAAGAGGGAGAATATCCCGATCGTTTCCCTTTATTTTGCCGCGCCCAGGCCTGTGGTGGAGAGGGATGGAAACCTGATCATGGTGGACGACGACAGAATGGTGCTGCGTCCCGGGGAAAAGGTGGAGACAAAGATGGTCCGGTTCCGTACCCTGGGCTGTTATCCGCTGACCGGCGCCATGGAGTCCACGGCCACGACCCTCGACGAGATCGTGGAGGAGACGCTGGGAGCCGTGACGAGCGAGCGCACCAGCCGGGTCATCGATACCGACGGCGGCAGCGCGAGCATGGAGAAGAGAAAACGCGAGGGATACTTCTGAGGAGTATATGAGGGGTACATCTTACATATGGAAAACGGATTATTGAAATTTATCAGCTGCGGCAGTGTGGACGACGGAAAATCCACGCTGATCGGGCATATGCTGTATGACGCCAAGCTCCTTTTCGCGGATCAGGAAAGGGCTCTGGAGCTGGATTCAAAGCTCGGCTCCAACGCGGGAGGGATGGATTATTCCCTGCTGCTGGACGGGCTGATGGCCGAGCGGGAGCAGGGGATCACGATCGACGTCGCGTACCGGTATTTCTCCACGGAGAAACGGAGCTTTATCGTGGCGGATACCCCTGGACATGAGGAATACACCCGCAACATGGCAGTCGGTGCTTCCTTTGCAGACCTGAGCGTGATCCTGGTGGACGCCTGTCACGGTGTTCTGCCTCAGACACGACGTCATGCGCGGATCTGTGCCATGATGGGCGTGCGCCATTTCGTGCTGGCGGTCAACAAGATGGACCTGATCCAGTACGATTTCAGACAGTTCCAGAAGATCTCAAAGAGCATCCGCGTGCTGATGTCGGACTTTGATTATGATACATTGTATGTGATCCCGGTGTCGGCCACGGAGGGGGAGAACATCACCTCCCAGTCGGAAAAAATGCCCTGGTTTCACGGAGAACCGCTGCTGACCTATCTGGAGAACATCGACATCCGCACACAGGCCGAGACGCCCGGGGCTTTGCTGCCGGTGCAGCGGGTCTGCCGGCCGGATCATACCTTCCGCGGATATGCCGGGCAGGTCGCCCACGGAAATTTCCATGTCGGCGATGAGATCAATGTGCTGCCGGGCGGCAGCAGGGCCGTGATCGCGGAGCTTTACCGCGCGGACCAAAAGGTGGAGGAGGTCCATGAGGGCGAGCCGGTCACCATGACGCTGGACCGGGAGATCGACATTTCCCGGTCGGACATGATCGTCCGTGACTACATGCCCCGGATCAGCTTTCTGATCGGCGCGAATCTGTTGTGGATGGACGACGAGCCGTTGGTGGAGGGCAAAAACTTCCTCCTGAAGCTCAGCACGGCCACGGTTCCGGCCACTGTCATGCGCATTCGGTACAAGATCGATATCCAGAGCGGGGCGGAGGTTTCGACGGATAAACTGGTCAAGAATGAATTTGCCTTCTGCGAGATCTCGACGGGCGTGCCGCTGGTCTTTGATTCCTTTGGCGTCAGCCATGAGCTGGGCGGCCTGATCCTGATTGACCGCGTGACCAACAGCACCGCAGCCTGCGGGACGGTGGAGCAGGACCTGGGGAGGGATAAAAACCTGACCTGGCAGCAGCTGGACATCACCCCGAAGCTGAGGGAAAACCAGATGGGGCAGAAGGCCTTCACACTGTGGATGACCGGTCTGTCCGGCTCCGGAAAATCAGCCCTGGCCAACGCCCTGGAAAAGAGACTGTTCGCCATGGGCAAGCATACCATGGTGCTGGATGGCGACAACATCCGTATGGGCCTGTGCAGTGACCTGGGCTTTGGCAGCACGGATCGGATCGAAAATATCCGAAGAGTCGCGGAGGTGGCGAAGCTCCTCAACGACGCCGGCGTGATCGTGCTGACCTCCTTTATCTCGCCGCATCGGCAGGAGAGGAGAAACGCCGGCCGGATCCTGGGGAACAAATATCTGGAGATTTATGTGAATACGCCGCTGGAGGAATGTGAAAGACGCGACGTCAAGGGCCTCTACAAAGCGGCCAGAGAGGGAAAGATCCGTAATTTCACCGGGATCAGCAGTCCCTATGAGGAGCCGGAGCATCCCTTTATGACGATCGACACGACGGGGCGCGAGAGCGACGACTGCGCGCTGGAGGTGCTCCGGCGCCTCGGCGAATGGCTTTGACGGGAGAAAGAATGAGGTTCAGACGTCTCGGCGAATGATTTTGGCAGGAGACAGCTGGAGGCGCTCAGACGCCTCGGCGAATGATTTTGACAGGAGACGAGAAATGAAAACGCTTTATCTGCATATAGGTACCATGAAGACAGGAACCACCTATATACAGCATTTTTGTTACAGAAATATCGAACAGCTCAAGGCGCAGGGAATTTCCTTTCCGGTTTTCTCCTGGCGTTACGGCGTCCGCTCTCCCGCGCGCAACGGCATCTTTCTGGCTTTCCCGCTCTACACGGACACAACAAAGACGGAGCGACTGCGGGAGGAGGAGGATCAGCGTGTCAGGGAAGGCCTGGCCAGAGTGAGCGAAGAGCTTAAGACCTCGGACAAGGTGCTGCTGACGGACGAGACATTGTGGTTCAATACCATGACATACCGTCCGGGGATCTGGCAGGAGTTAAAGGACTGGGGAGAGGCAAATGACTGCCGGATCGAGATCATCGTCTATCTGCGCCGGCAGATCGAGTACATGGAATCCTTCTGGAACCAGTATGTCAAGCATGTATACGGCGGAAGGACGCTGAAGAATTTTCTGAACAACTATGACACACTGACTTGTCCGGACTATGCGGCAGGACTGAAAAAGATCCTGGAGGTCTTTCCGCAGGAGAATCTGATCGTGCGCAGGTATGATATTTCCTCCTTCCCGGACGGGAGCGTGCTGGGAGATTTCATGCAGGTCTGCGGAATCCGGGAGGATCCGGCCTTTGTCCTGCCGGAGGATGACGCGGAGGCAAATGTCCGTCTTTCGGGCAACATGGTCGAGATCAAGTGGGCTGTCAATCAGATGAAAGGAATGGATCCGTCGGATTATGCCCTTTCCGAGCAGGCGTGTATCGGGGCGACCGGAGTATCGAACCGTTTTTACAAGAAGGAGCTGCTGTCTGCCGAAGAAAAAAGACAGTGGATGGAGTCCTTTGAGGAAGGGAACGCCTGGATCGCTGAATATCTGATCCGGGACGGGAAGCCTCTGTTTAACGATGTATATCCTGAGAAGGAGCTCTGGAAGAAGAACAATTCCTACATGCTCCCCGATGTGGTCCGTTTTGCGGCCTATTCCGATATCCTGCTGCAGCGCAGGATCGAGGAACAGGAGACGCAGATCCGGGAGCTGAAAAAGCAGGTGGAAATGATGAGGAAAGAACTCGACAGAGAAAAAAATACGGGGCGGGTATTCCGAGAAAAGGTCCGTCACCCTGTCCGCACACTTATTGGACGGGCCAGCCGTCTGCTGCCCGTGCTGTGCCTGGCGGCAGGGCTGATGCTGTCCGGCTGCGGGGACAACGACGGGACATCAAAGAGCAGCGGCGAAGAGCCGGCAAAGGAAGCG
>JAFWDX010000468.1 GCA_017515945.1 Blautia sp.
GGGAGGCGCACTTCCAATGCGACGAAAGGAGCCTGCGCCTCCCAAGGGACGCCTTCGGTGTGGCCTCGTAACTGTGAAGGAGCTTGTGACTGAACAGTTACGATATTTCTATTTCCCGAAGTATGAGCTTTTCAAATTCTTCCGGCGGAAGCGGCCTGGAAAAATAATAGCCCTGTACGAGATCACATCCATCATCGCGCAGGATGTTGAGCTGCCCTTCAGTTTCAACTCCTTCCGCCACGACGCGGACGCCCAGATATCTGGCAATGTCCAGGATCAAAGTCACCAGCCGGCGGTCTACCTCGTTGGTTTCAATGCTCCGGATGAATTTCATATCCATTTTGAGCACGTCAAAGGGCATATCTGAAAGCATGTTCAGAGAGGAGTAACCGGATCCGAAGTCATCCATCTCGATTTCGAACCCGAGCTCCCGCAGCTGACGGATCACGCCGAGGACCTGCCCGGCATTATCCGTATAAGCGGACTCTGTCACTTCAAGCTTGATGTTGCTGTAAGAAAGATTGTTGCTTTCGATCAGATGAACCAGCCTGTCAATGAGTGTCGGATCAAAGACGTCGGAGCGAGAGAGGTTTACGGAAACCGGCAGCGTAAATCCCAGACGATCCCTCCATGAAGCGACCTGCCGGGCTGCTTCCTCCCACACAAAACTGTCCACAATGCCGATCAGGCCGTTCCCTTCAAAAAGGGGGACGAACTGGCCCGGGGAGATCATCCCCAGTTCCGGATGATCCCAGCGGATCAGCGCTTCCGCGCTGGACAGTCTTGGCGGATCATGCAGGATATCATATTTGGGCTGATAGAAAACTCTGAGCTGCTTTTCCTTTACCGCCGGCAGGAGGCCGTTGAGCAGGCGCTGATTCAGCAGCTCCTGCAGATGCATGTCTTCGTTGTATATCATAAGGGGGTTTTTGTAATCTCCGCGGACCATGTTGCACGCGGCCTGAGCCCCGTCAAAAAGTATGACAGGGTCGATGTTTTCCTGCCAGGGTTTTACGCCCATTCTCAGATGAATGTTGACCTTGGAGGAGATCCGGCTCACCGCCTCCTGCAGACGGGCCAGCACAGCTGCGTAATCCGGCTGCGGGATACAGTAGATTTCAAAACGGTCGGCCTCCACACGGCTGGAGATCCCCTCTGTTTCGGCCAGGAATAAACGGATCTCGACGCCTATGCAGCGCAGGACATCATCGCCAAAGCTGCGGCCGTTGAGCGCATTGATCGTATGAAAACGTTCTATATTGATGACGACTGCGTCCATTTTGTATTCAGGGTGATAGTGGTACAGGCGGTTAGCATACTCAAAGAAAAAATTGCGGTTGTACAGACCGGTCAGCGGATCACGCTCTGCCGCAGAGATCAGGGCCCGGCCTTCACTCAGCTCGATGATCCTGCCCACACGGGCCAGGATAACCTCCGGCATGTCAAAGGGCTTGGTTATGAAATCCGCCGCTCCCATCTGCAGTGCTTTCAGCTCTGCCTGCTTCTCCGCAGTCAGAACAATGACGGGAATCGTCCTGAGCAGTTCGTCCTTTTGGATGAAGGCAAGCACCTCAAAACCGGACATGACGGGCATCATAAGATCCAGGAGCACGATGGACAGTTCTGTCGCGTGCTTCTGCATCAGGTCAAGCGCTTCTTTGCCATTCTCGGCAAACAATAGTTCATAATCATCTTCCAGGATCGCGCCGATCGCGTCCCGGTTGATCTCATGGTCGTCTACGATCATCACAAGCTGAGGGCGCTGTATCTGTTTTGTTTTGATCATAAATCATTGCTCCTTTACGGACTGACGCTTTTGGATCTGCTGTCTGAGCGTTCTGTACAGAAGCTCGGCGTCCGAGGGTTTTGCCAGGTGTACATTCATTCCTGCATTAAGCGACTGCTGTATATCTTCGTCAAAGGCATTTGCGGTCAATGCGATGATGGGAACTGTTTTTGCATCCTCTTTGGAAAGTGCGCGTATGCGTCTGGCTGCTTCCAGTCCGTCCATGACCGGCATGCGCAGATCCATCAGGATCGCGTCATAGTATCCAACAGGATTTGCACAGAACATTTCCACTGCGACCTGACCGTTTTCGGCACGGTCGCTCAGGATTCCTTCCATATCCAGCAGATCCGCAACGATCTCTGCATTCACGATCATGTCTTCTACGATCAGGATACGTCTGCCTTCCAGTCCGACTTCGGGATCTGCTGGCTGATCCGGCTGCTTTGCGGATACGAAAGACAGGGGGAGGAGGATCGTAAAGACTGTACCGACATTTTTTTGGCTCTGAACGTCGATTGAACCGCCCATCAGGCTGAGGGTCTTGCGGGTCAGTGTCAGACTCAGGCCAGTGCCTCCGTAACGGTTGGTCGGGCTGTCATCCTCCTGTGTGAATGCGTCAAATATGACGGGAAGAAAATCCTCGTCGATACCTGTTCCGGTATCAGAAATATCAAACCGGAGTGTGCGTTGGTTTTCGTTTTGCCCGACACAGGCTGCTTTCAGAGACACCGTGCCTGGGGCTTCCGTATATTTGACGGCATTATCAAGCAGGCACAGCAGGATCTGGCGGATCTGAACAGCATCACCCTGGTAATATCCCTGCAAGGTGTCAGAAAAGTCGGTCTCGTATGTCAGCCCTTTTTCGTCACAGAGGGACTGGGCGATGGTATTGACCTGATAAAGCTCTTCATCGAGACTGAACACTTCGTTTTTGAGCTGCAGCATGCCCTTATCGATATGATTCAGATCCAGGATATTGTTGATCAGGCCGAGCAGGTGCCGGGCACTCTGATCGATCCTTTCCAGCTGCAGTTTTGTCTCAGGACTCTGTGCCGGGGTTTTCATCGCCAGGTCTGCATTTCCGAGGATCACATTGATGGGGGTACGCATTTCATGACTGATACTGGCCAGAAAGGTGGCTTTCATACGGTCTGATTCCTCAGCCGCTTTGAGACGGACTTCAATCTGTTCGCTTTTCACGATCTGCTGTGTGATTCCCTTAAGGAGCAGGTACATGACAAAAACAAATATACTGCCGCCGAAAAGGATAGAGGCTACGATCAGATCGGGCTTCCCCAAAATGCCTACTGCAAGGTATCCGAGCAGGAATCCGATCAGCAGGATGATCGGGACATAGAGCAGAGTGTTGTGGCTGTGCCAGCTGCGAAGCCCTTTGACATAACGGGCATAGCGGGAAAAACCTATAATATTGTACAGCATAAGCAGACTTCCTGAATAGATCATGCCATAGATCAGATATTTTAACACAGGCTGTCCTTCCTTGCCGATATCTATCAGCAGTTTTGATATACCGGAGCCTTTTATACCCGCATGATCAGACACATGGAAAATGTATCCGGATTTTTGCGTTGTATATGCGGGGCTCTTCATACGAGAAATCAAAGATTTTATTATCTTCTTATTATTGTTCGCGTGAGTATAATATAGAGAAAAAACCGCATCCGGCGGTAATGGAGCGGTTATATATTCTAAACTTAACACACACAGGAATGACTGTCAACGAGAGAATTTGTCAAACTTCTGATTTGTCGACAGCCCGGATATATGGTAAAATATATTTGGAAAATCATGTCGGAAAGGATTATCAGCATGGTATTTTTTCAGCGTTTTTATATGGACCGTGAAAAGGACATAGTTGTCGATCTTTATATGGAAGACGAACGCCTTTTTCATATTATACGCACACCGAATCATCATTCCGGCAACCTGATCCGTAATCTTGCAGCCCTGTGCGCACTTGAAACACAGCTGGATGCGGACGGGCTGCTGGTCATCCGGAATGAGGTTCCCTGCTTTTATGACGGAGACGACCGCAGAATGTATATCATGCGTCTGGGGAACACCAAGATTGCGAATATCTATCCTGATGGGACTGTAGAGCAGAAGGCATCCATTCCGGCAATCTCAAAGACATTGATGAGCCAGACTAAAGATTACCGTCTGGGTCCTGAAAAGACGATCGTCAAAACCTTTATCCGGAGGGAAGCCAAGTTTCACACGGATCTGCATACGCATATGAATGGAAATCTGCCTCCGGATATTCTGATCGCGCTGGGTATCGTCCATCAGATCCGATATCCTTACTATTATATAAAAAAACTGGGCCTGACCTGTACACAGGCACAGCTCAGCCGTCTGGAAGCGGAGCGGTTACAGGCGGAAAAGAAGCTGGGGCTGACGACGCTGACAGGAAAACACAGGCAAAGGCGGATCGATGATCTGACCTTTATCAATTTTGCGGATCTGATCCTTGGAAATCCTGAACAGGCGGCAGAGAATATCAAACGTATCCGTAATTCACTGACGATCCCGAAAGACGGGCAGGCTGTGTTTGCCGATCTCGAGAAGGTATATCTGTACCGTTATGTATTTACAAAAGGGGTTCAGGCGGACAGGCTGCTTGGTGGATTGAACATGGATCTGATCCCCGACAGGGAGGTCCGCGCATTTGCGGAAAAAATGTGCAGTGACCGGCTCGAAGACTGCTACCGGCGCAATACGCTTTACCAGGACCTGCTGCTTTGGATCGCCAGGGAATACAGGCGTTATGGGATCACCTATGCGGAGATCACAGATACGGCTTTGCTCAAACCGGAGGAATTTCCGGCAAAGCTGCGGCAGATTCATGAAATCATGCCTTCCATAGCCCGTGAGACAGGTGTGACACTTCGTTTCCTTGCAGGTATCCGCCGGATACCGCTCACGATCATCCGGGACAGCATTACGCCGGGAGATTATCTTGCGGAAAATATATACTGTATGCAGGTGATCGCGTCTGATCCTTATGTGGCCGGGAGCGACATCATCGGAGAAGAGATCAATGACATAATGGAGCTCAGCGGTGTGATCCGTGAGCTTGTTAAAATAGCCGGTGAAACACCGGGCTTTGTGATCCGGATCCACGCCGGGGAGAATGACAGCCTGCGGGACAATGTGGCAAACTCCATTCGCTGCGTGTCACAGGCCATGTGGCCTGAGATGCGTCATAAGCCCCAGGTCAGGATCGGCCACGGACTGTACACCTGCGACCTGCGCAGTCCGAAGGGCAGAGCACTCCTTGGGGAAATACGCAGGAATAATGTGACGCTGGAATTTCAGCTGAGCTCCAATGTACGCCTGAACAATCTGAGCAGCCTGGAGAATCATCCGCTGCGGAATTATCTGGGGGCAGGCGTGTTCTGCGTGCAGGGAACGGATGGCGGCGCACTGTACGGAACCAATTCCATCGAAGAAGAGCTGAGTCTGGAAAAGCTGATCGGTCTGACGTTAGACGAGCTCTGCTGCATGAGGGAAGCCGAAGACCGGATCCGGGAAGAGGCAATGGAAGCCTTTGCTGAAAAAACACGCAGATTTCAGACGGATTTTGCCGGAGGGGACATAGAGCGGTTTTACAGGGAACGTTTTGAAAGCGCCCGTCCTGTTTCAGATAATCTCTGGAAGGATTCCGGCAGGGAGGAGGCCGGGACCGTACTGGCCGGACAGATCGCTCCCCTGCCCGGGGAAATGCTGCCTGTGTTGGTCGCCGGCGGCAGTTTTAATAACAGCCAGCACAGGACCCAGGTCAGAAGCATGGACAAGGAGCTGGTTGACCTGCTTCTGGATAAACTGGATCCGGAAAAAGTATTCTTTGTAGTCGGCCACACGCTCTGCGGACAGGAAGGATATCTGGTCCGACGTGCGGCCGGACGGTTCAGTATATATGCGATCGTTCCGTCCATGGTTACGTCCGTACAGAAGGCAAAGCTGATAAAGTCCGGCGTGAAAGTCGTAGTTTCCATAGAAAGCTCGGGAATGGGATTATACAAGAGCTTTTCCTATGAAATATTCAAAAGGCGTCGTTCCGTGCTGCTGGCCTTTGACGGGAATTCTTCCGCCCAGAACCTGATCCAGGAAGCCAGGAACGGAAAGGAAAAGTGCAGGATCTATATCAATCCGTCCTCCAGAGGGCTTTCAGCCAAGGCAAAAATGCTGGAGGGATATATAGAGCCTCTGCAGGCTGACGATCCGGAGAACTTTGCGGAGTCACTGCGGGATTATATTGAAGGGATGTATTTCCGCTTATTCAGACCCTCTGGTAAACCACAGTTATAAAACAGGACTTGCCGTTTTTGACTTATCAGTTTATACTGAAAATAGTGTGTTTGATATTTCAATTTCCATTTAATTGTTCCGTCGGGTATTCGATATTTACGGAGTCAGTATAATGAAGAGCATATTAAGGACACCGGATCCGGAAAGGAGGGGCGGCAGATGATCAATTCCATACAGATGCGACGGCCTCCTCTTGTTCTGGTGGTGGATGACCAGGAGATCAACAGGGATGCACTCGGCGTTATTCTTGAAGATGATTATGAAGTGATCTATGCGGAGAACGGGCAGGAAGCGATGGAACTGATGCGCGCAAATGCCCAGAGGCTGTCAATTGTCCTGCTGGATCTTATGATGCCTGTGATGACAGGTTTTGAAGTGCTTGAAGCCGTTCAGGAAGATATGATCCTGAAAAACATACCGGTGATCGTGCTGACAGCCGAAAAAAACGCAGAACTGCAGGCCCTCAAACTTGGAGCCGCGGATTTTATCGCCAAGCCATTTGACCTCACAGAGGTGATCCTTGCCCGTGTAGAGAGGATCATAGAGCTGAGCGAAGGGAGGCAGCTGATTTCGGCTGCTGAACATGACCGCCTCACCATGCTGTACAGCCGCAATTTTTTCTATGAATACACAGAACGTCTGTACACGTATCATCCGGAGCTGCATCTGGATGCTGTCGTACTCAATATTGAGCAGTTCCATACGATCAATGCGCTCAACGGACGGGATTTCGGAGACGACGTCCTGCGGCTGATCGGTAATGAGATCCGCGCTTTCCTGGCGGAAACAGAGGGGATCGCCAGCCGTTTTGAGGCGGACCGTTTTGAGATATACTGCAGGCATCAGGATGATTATGGGGCTCTTTTAAAACGTTTTCAGGACAAAGTCACAAATGTGCTGCACAGAGTCAATATTCACCTGCGCATGGGTGTAAAGCCCTGGAGTGAAGGGATGGAGCCGATCATCCTTTTTGACGGAGCCAGGGCTGCATGCAATATGGTGAGGGGAAATTATCAGAATCCTCTGATGATCTACGATGAGAGCCTGCACCTGAGAGAGCTTTTTAATCAGGGCCTGCTGGATGATCTGCGTCCGGCGGTCAGCGAGCGCCAGTTCAAAGTATACTATCAGCCGAAGTATGATATCACCTGTGACCCGCCAAGGCTTTCCAGCGCGGAGGCACTGATCCGCTGGGATCATCCTGTGCTGGGACTGTTGATGCCCAGCAGCTTTGTCCCGCTGCTGGAGGGGAACGGACTGATCGGCATCGTCGACAGCTTTGTCTGGAATGAGGCTGCGGCACAGGTCGCCCGCTGGCGGGACAAATATCATGTGATCATGCCTGTTTCGGTCAATCTTTCACGAGCGGATGTTTTTGACGCTTCATTGATCGACAGACTGGTCAGCCTTGTCAAGGATAACGATCTGGAATACCGGAGTATCAAGCTGGAGATCACGGAGTCCGCCTATACGGAAAATGCCGTGCAGGTGCTGGATATGGTCAGACGCCTGCGGGAGCTGGGGTTTGAGATTGAGATGGATGATTTTGGCTCCGGTTATTCATCTTTGAATATGCTTTCAGAGATGCCCATCGATGTACTCAAGATGGATATGAAATTTGTAAGAAATATTGAAAGCAGTGATACAGACCGGAGACTGGTGTCTCTTATCCTGGATATCGCAAAATACCTCCGCCTGAGGGTAGTGGCGGAGGGCGTGGAGACAGAGGCCCAGCTCGAATTTTTGCGCAGGCAGAACTGCGATCTGGTACAAGGATACTATTTTTCGCAGCCTCTCCCGCCGGATGAGTATGAAAAACTGATCGAAAAGGAAGTGCAATACTCACGGGAACAGGCAGTCAGAAGGGAAGAAAAAGATGACGATACAGGAACTTTATCAGAAAATAGGTGGTGATTACGAGCAGGCCATACGGGTATTGCGTGTGGAGAAGCTGATCGACAAGCATATTCGTAAATTTACAAAAAACGGCATAGTGGAAGCGGTCCTTAAAGCCGGAGAGGATATGGATCCGGTGACTCTGTTTGAGACGGCTCATGCGCTCAAAGGAGTCAGCGCCAATCTGGGACTGAGTGAAATGAGCGGACTTGCCTCTGAGATCGCCGACGAATTCCGCCCCGGCAGCACACGCAGCCTGTCGGATGAGGAGATCACCTCCAGGATGCAGCAGATCAGCGAACTGTATGACAGGACGGCAGATGGTATCCGTCAATATGAGGAAGGCTGAGCAGATCCGTTGGTGTAACTGTTCAGTCAGCACCTCGCATTTACTGCGGCAGCGCAGGCGTGCCCTGGCAGGTGCGTGGAACAAAAGCTCAACGGCCAAGGCCAGGCGCACATCCAATGCGACGAAAGGAGCCTGAGATTATATGAGATCAGGAAACACTTATAACGAAGACCAACAGGCTGTTCCTTATCTTTCTTCATTTGGCGCGTGGGCACTGGCATTCGGATGCAGTGTGGGGTGGGGCTCCTTTGTCATGCCGGGCACGACTTTTCTGCCTGTAGCAGGTCCTGTGGGGACCGCACTGGGGATTGCCGCAGGCGCCGTCGTCATGCTGATCCTGGGTATGAATTACCACTACCTCATGAACAGGTATTCAGGCGGCGGCGGTGCGTATACATATACACAGAAAGCTTTTGGATATGATCATGGCTTTGTGAGCGCATGGTTTCTGATCCTGGCCTATATAGCCATCATCTGGGCGAACGCGACCGCCCTTCCGCTGATCTGCCGGACTCTCTTCGGGAGCCTGTTTCAGTTCGGGTTCGATTATTTTGTTGCAGGTTATCATGTTTACATGGGAGAGATCCTGCTGGCCATGGCGGCTCTCATTATCGCTGCTGTTCTGTGCCTGAGACAGAAAGCCGCCGAACTGACTCAGATCGTCATGGCAGTGGTTCTCTTTGCCGGAGTGGTGGTCTGTTTTGCCGCGGCTTTTGGTTCCGCCGGCGGGCAGACAGCTGTTTTTTCTCCGCCCTTTGAGCCTTCGCACAGCGCTTTCGGAGGCATGTTCACGATATTTGCGCTCACACCGTGGGCGTTTGTAGGTTTTGAATCCATTTCCCATTCGACAGAGGAAGCGATATTTCCGATAAAGCGGGCGGGGATCATATTAAGCATCTCAGTTGTTACCGCCGGTATCGCTTATATCCTGCTGGCTTTGATGGCAGTGATCTCTCTGCCCGAGGGCTGCTCGTCCTGGACGGACTATGTGCAGAATCTGGACAGTTTTTCCGGGATGGCATCTCTTCCGACTTTTTATGCCGCTTACACAGCTATGGGCAGGACTGGATCGGTCATAATGGGTTTTGCCGCGCTTGGCGGGATCTTTACCGGGCTCATCGGCAATTATATTGCCCTCAGCCGTCTGCTGCGGACTCTGTCCAGGGACAGGATGCTGAGTGGCCGGATCGGCAGGCTGGACAGAAACGGTGTGCCGCGCTATGCGATCCTCTTCATTCTGGGTGTTTCCCTTGTCCTGCCTTTTTTCGGGCGGACAGCCATCAGCTGGATCGTCGATGTCACTACGGTGGGAGCAACTATCGCGTACGCGTATACTTCAGCGGCCGCTCTGAAAACGGCGTGGATGGACCGCAGGATTCCATATATCGTAAACGGCATGCTTGGGGTTGCAGCTTCTCTTCTGTTTGCCGCTGAATTCCTGATCCCGAATCTGACCGATGTCAAAACGCTTTCCATGGAGTCATATTTTATCCTGGCTGCATGGGGGATCCTGGGTCTTCTGTTTTTCCGTGAGGTATTTAATAAAGATAAGGAAAGGCGTTTCGGCCGGTCTGTCATCGTCTGGATCGTACTTTTTGCCCTGATCATTTATGCATCAAGCGTGTGGGTGGAACAGGAGACGGAAAAGGCTGTTGACAATTCTGTTCCGGTGATTCAGGCATATTACAAAGAAAACCCGCTGAGGGGACCTGATGCTACTGCGGATGGATCTGAAAGCGCTGAGACTGCTTATCTGGAGA
>JAFWDX010000469.1 GCA_017515945.1 Blautia sp.
CCGAAGGCGTCCCTTGGGAGACGCAGGCTCCTTTCGTCGCATTGGAAGTGCGCCTCCCAAGGGACGCCTTCGGTGTGGCCTTAGCTGCCGGACTTTTATCCCACGCACCTCGCAGTAAATGCGAGGTGCTGACTGAACAGTTACTTTCGTTCTTTAAGAGGTATATAATCTGCCGGATCGAGAACGTTCATATATGCAGGACGGATGATCTTGTCCACATTGATCAGCTCCTCCATCCGGTGGGCGCTCCAGCCTACGATACGTGCCACTGCGAACATCGGTGTATAGAGCTCGTGGGGCAGATCGAGAATACTGTAAACGAAGCCGCTGTAAAAGTCCACGTTGACGCAGACGCCTTTATAGATCCTGCGCTCTTCCGCGATGACTTTAGGACCCATTTTTTCCACAGTGGAATACAGGTTATAATCGTTCATCCTGCCCTTTTCTTTGGCGAGGGCGAAAGCAAACTGTCGCAGCACCTCAGCCCTGGGATCGGATATAGAATAGATGGCGTGCCCCATGCCATAGATCAGGCCGCTTTTGTCAAAGGCTTGTTTGTGAAGGATCTTGCGCAGGTATTCCGCCACTTCCTCTTCATCCGTGTAATCGTGGATGTGCTTTTTCATGTCCTCGAACATGCTGACGACCTTGATGTTCGCGCCGCCGTGTTTCGGGCCCTTTAAGGAGCCAAGGGCCGCCGCAATGGCCGAGTACGTATCCGTTCCCGAGGAGGAAACCACATGGGTGGTGAAGGTGGAGTTATTGCCGCCGCCATGC
Organism: Blautia sp.; assembly: GCA_017515945.1. Lineage (GTDB taxonomy): Bacteria > Bacillota > Clostridia > Lachnospirales > Lachnospiraceae > Blautia_A. Next base: position 778 of record JAFWDX010000469.1, read on the forward strand.
TCCATGTGCAGGATCAGCGCGAGATCCAGGATCCTGGCCTCCAGTTCGGTATATTTTTTGTCCGGGCGGAGCATGCGCAGGATATTTTCTGCGGTGGAGAGTTTTTTCTGCGGCAGGTGGATATAGAGGCTCTTACCGCGGATATAATGGTTGTATGCGTGGTAGCCGTAGACGCTGAGCAGCGGGAAGACGCTGATCAGGTTCAGGCATTGGCGCATGACATTCGGCAGGGAAATGTCGTCAGGATTTTTGTCATAACAGTATAAGGTCAGGACACTCCTGGAAAGTACGTTCATGATGTCTTTGGATGGGGCTTTCATGATGACATCACGCACAAAGTTGGTCGGGAGCGATCTTTGATTGGCCAGTAAGTTGGTAAAACTGTCGAGCTCCGCAACAGTCGGGAGCTTACCGAACAGCAGCAGGTATGTGACCTCCTCAAAGCCGTAACGATGGTCGTCGAGGAGCCCTCTGGTCAGGCTTTTAATATCGTATCCCCGGTAGGAGAGGCTCCCTTCGCAGGGAACGGTCTCGCCGTCAACAATTTTGGTCGCCTGGACGTTGGATATCTGTGTAAGGCCGGCCAGGACGCCTTTACCGTTGAGATCGCGCAGTCCTCTTTTTACATCATACTTACCATACAGTGACAGATCCAGGGTGCTATGATCCACGCAGGTTTTGGTCAGCTCTTCGATCTTGCCTGTTACCTTCATGTTAAAACCTGTCATCCGATTCCCCTTTCTATATAGTGATCAATGAATATATGTAACTGCTCCTTCACAGTTACGAATATATCTAAATATTTTACAACATAATTTTGATTTTGTCATCTGTTTTTGTGACGGGTGGTTTAGCGGCTAATAAAATGAGTCAAGGAACCTGCCCCTACTGACTCATTGTGAGTCAAGGAACCTGTCCCCCTGACTCATTCATTTGAGTTCCTTCCGACTGCGGCCAAACAGGTGCAGGGAAGGGAGGAGCCTCCGTCCGGGAGGGATCCATATGCCTCTCCGCGTGCAATTGAGGCAAAATGACCAGGCGAGACCAGGGCGGCTGAGGCTCTTATTGTCTGAGCTGGCTCCGGCTCTTCCGGAGACTGCTCAGACAATTAGAGCCTCATCGCAAAGGGCTCGCGGCATTTTGACCTTGCACGCGGAGAGGCATATGGATCCCTCCCGGACGGAGGCTCCTCCCCTCCCTGCACCGTCCGTCATGGATTGAATTAAATTAAATTCATGTCTAATGAGTCAAGGAACCTGTCCCCCTGACTCACGGAACCCGACCCGTGACTCACTGCCTGTACACGGCCAGGAACTCCTTCAGCTTGTCCATCGCCTTCCCCAGCGTACGCAGATTCGGCAGGTACACGATCCGGAAATGATCCGGCTCTCCCCAGTTGAAGCCTTTACCGGGCACCAGGAGCACCTGCTTTTCATGCAGGAAGTCCAGTACGAAGCGCTCGTCATCGACGATGTTGAACCGCTCTGTATCGATCTTCGGGAAGATGTAAAATGCCGCTTTAGGCTTCACGGCGCTGATGCCGGGGATATCCGTGAGGGCTTTATAGATAAAGTCGCGCTGCTCGTAGATCCTGCCGCCCGGGCGGATGTATTCGTTCACACTCTGATAACCCCACAGGGCTGTCAGTACGATAGACTGGGCCGGCACATTGGAGCACAGGCGCATGGACGAGAGCATGTTCAGTCCCTCGATATATCCCTTTGCCTTCTTTTTGGCGCCGCTCAGGATCATCCATCCGATCCGGAAGCCGGCGATCATGTGGGATTTGCTGAGGCCTGAGAAGGTCACGCAGAAGACATCCGGGGCCAGGGACGCGATGGAGATATGCTCGTATCCGTCCATGACCAGGCGGTCATAGATCTCATCGGAGAAAATGATCAGCTCATTTTCTCTGGCCACCTGTACGATCTCCTCCAGGAGCTCCCTGGGATATACCGCTCCGGTGGGATTGTTGGGGTTGATGATGACGATCGCCTTGGTGCGGTCCGTGACCTTGCTGCGGATATCGTCGATGTCTGGATACCAGTCCGCCTGCTCATCACAGATGTAATGAACGGCCTTGCCGCCGGCCAGAGTCGCGCAGGCCGTCCACAGCGGATAGTCCGGAGAAGGGATCAGGATCTCGTCCCCGTTGTTGAGGAGCGCCTGCATGCACAGATTGATCAGCTCACTGACACCGTTGCCCGTGTAAATGTCGCCCATCTGCACACCCGGTATCTGTTTGATCTGGGAATACTGCATGATCGCCTTGCGCGCGGCAAAAATGCCCTTGCTCTCGGAATATCCCTGTGACCCGCGGACATTGCTGAGCATATCCAGGATCACCTCCTGAGGAGCGGAAAAACCAAAGGGGGCCGGATTGCCGATGTTGAGCTTGAGGATCTCCATGCCGTCCTCTTCCATCCTGGCGGCCTCATCCACGACCGGGCCGCGCACGTCATACAGGACATTATCGAGTTTCGTTGATTTTTCAAATGTTCTCATCTTCAAACCCTCTATACTCGCGCGATCAAATAAAAATGTACGTGATTTTCCGCGCGGCATATGCAGAGGCTCTGAATACGCGGAAACAGAGCATTCCACGTATTCAGGCCCTCTGGTGTGAATCACTGGAAACGGATATATGCAAGAAGCCGCTTTCCCGGAGGAAGGCGGCTTCGGATACGATCTGTCGGATCACGCTAATTTGATGGGATTGATTTTGACGCCAGGGCCCATGGTGGGAGTGATGACGACACTCTTGAGGAACTGACCCTTAACAGCGGCAGGTCTTGCCTTGATGATGGCTCCCATCAGCGTCTGGAAGTTGTCGCTTAACTGCTCCTCGGTAAAGGAAGCCTTTCCGATCGGAACATGGATGATGTTTGTTTTGTCGAGACGATACTCGATCTTACCGGCTTTGATATCGTTGATGGCCTTGGTCACGTCCATGGTGACGGTACCGGCCTTGGGGTTGGGCATCAGGCCTTTGGGTCCGAGCACACGGCCGAGACGGCCGACAACACCCATCATGTCCGGTGTGGCGACGACTACGTCAAAATCCAGCCAGCCTTCGTTCTGGATCCGGGGGATGAGCTCCTCAGCGCCGACAAAATCTGCGCCTGCTGCGGTAGCCTCATCTGCCTTGGCATCTCTTGCGAATACAAGGACGCGGACGGTCTTGCCGGTACCATGAGGCAGTACGACTGCGCCACGGATCTGCTGGTCTGCATGACGTCCATCACAGCCTGTGCGGATATGGCATTCGATGGTCTCGTCGAACTTGGCGACTGCAGCCTTTTTCACCAGGCTGATCGCTTCTTCTGTATCATATAACTGTCCTTTGTTGACTGCTTTTGCAGCCTCAAGGTATTTTTTGCCTCGTTTCATTTCACTATACCTCCTGTGGTAATCGCGGGAAAAACCCTCCCACTGTCTTTACTCTGCCTCAAAACGCGGTTGTTCAGTCTTCAACCGTGATGCCCATGCTCCTGGCGGTGCCGGCGATCATGCTCATGGCTGCCTCGACGGAGGCGGCGTTGAGATCTTTCATCTTGAGCTCAGCGATCTCGCGGACCTGAGCGGATGTGACCTTGGCGACCTTTGTCTTATTCGGAACACCGGAACCGGACTTGATGCCTGCGGCCTTTTTCAGGAGGACAGCAGCCGGCGGAGTCTTGGTAATGAAGGAAAAGCTTCTGTCTGCATATACGGTGATGACCACCGGGATGATCAGGTCGCCCTGATCTGCAGTCCTGGCGTTAAACTCCTTGGTGAACTGAACGATGTTGACACCGTGCTGACCAAGGGCAGGACCTACAGGGGGAGCAGGAGTCGCTTTGCCTGTCGGAATCTGTAATTTGATATAACCTGTTACTTTTTTTGCCATTTTCGGCACCTCCTATGTGGTATTGGCGGGGGTATTTCCCTCCCACGATACGCATATACAGCGGCATCCGCCTGAAAGCGGCCCGCTTTATGCTTTACGGATCTCGGAAAAACTGATCTCGACCGGTGTCTCCCGGCCAAATAGCTCAACATTGATGGTGACGACCCGTTTGGTCATATTGATGGCGGTCACCACGCCGGTCGTATTTGCCCATGCGCCGCCTGTAACGACTACAGCGTCTCCCGGGGCAAAATCGATCCTAATATTGCTCTCCTGCTGGATGCCCAGCGGCATCATCTCCGCCTCTGTCAGCGGAACGGGCTTGGATCCCGGCCCGACAAAGCCGGTAACGCCGCGCGTGTTCCGGACCACATACCAGGTATCGTCATTCATGATCATATTCAGCAGGACATAGCCGGGGAACATTTTTTTCTGTACCTGGCGGGCGGAGCCGTTTTTCATCTCCATCACGTCCTGAAGCGGAACCCGGACCTCAAGGATCTGATCCTCCAGATGCCGGTTCTCTATGGTCTTTTCAATGTTGGCCTTTACCTTGTTTTCATATCCGGAATAGGTATGAACTACATACCATTTTGCCTCTGACATATACCCACCCAGTCCTTATCTGATCAGGAGATTGAGAACTCTGAGGATCCCCGCATCCATGATACTGATCAGGGCGCCGAGGATCACGGTAACAACAGTAACTACAATAGTCTGACGGATCAGAGTCGGGCGGTCCGTCCAGACGATCTTGCGGAACTCGGCTTTTACACCGTCCCACCATGTTCTGCCCTGGCTCTTATCGCCTTTGCCAGCGGCTTTAGTATTCTCTGCCATGATCGAACCTCACAATCCTGAAAAATTATTTCGTCTCTTTGTGCATAGTGTGTCTCTGGCAGAACTTACAATACTTCTTGGTCTCCAGCCTCTCGGGATGGTTCTTTTTTTCCTTGGTCATATTGTAGTTACGCTGCTTGCATTCTGTGCATGCCAATGTAATACGTACGCGCACAACTTCCACCTCCAATTTTGATTTGCAGGGGTCTTTTCTGCCGTCCTCAGAGCAGGTATCCGCTCCTGCCTGATCCGTAAAACGGATTTTTAAGCATAAAAAAAAGACCTTACTTCCATGTCGCCCGTCAATTCTATCACAGGGCAGCTGTTTTCGTCAAGTCTTACCTTTTCATGCGTATGTTTTTTTTGGCGTTCTGTACCCATTCCGACAGGGCTATGTTAATAAACTGGCTCAGTGAGCGCTGTTCTTCCTCTGCCATCCGGTGCAGTTCTTCTTTCAGCTCCGGATCCAGGGTGATGCTGATCTTTTCCTTTTTGGGTTTCATTTCCTGCCTCCGACTGGTTCATCCTGTCTATACCTGTAAAATCATTCATCCCATGAAATCCCAAAAAACGGGCATGACTTTACAGGCATAATGTTATTCACAACATGTATTATAACATATTCAGGTAATTTGTCTTGATTATTCGCATAAAGTAGGATAAAGTAGGAACGAGTGGGAATTTTGCCCACTTATTCATACCTCAATGCCCGCATTCCTCCTTCTTGGGACTGCCTTCTCCTTCAGGCGGCGGTCTTACCGGGATGCGGGCAGAAAAGAACAGGAGCGGCATTTCTCTGCCGCTCCTGTTTTTTTTCACAGATAGTCGTAACCTCCATGAATATCCACAATGCTTCCATTCATATATCCGTTTGACAGGACCGCGTGGGCCAGATCCGCGACCTCCTGCGTGGTGCCGAAGCGGTGCAGCGCGATCTTATTATTGATCCTCTCGCGGCTTTCTGTGCTCCTGTTGGCATGCCAGGGTGTTTCAATAAAGCCAGGCGCGATGGCATTGACCCTGATCCCGTATGGTTCAAGCTCCTTGACCAGGGCAGAGGCCAGAAAATGAACGGCAGCCTTGGATACGCCATAAGGCAGTGATGAGGAATATGCCTGTCTGCCTGCATAAGAGCCAATAAACAGGACACTGCCGCCAGGCTGCATGAAATCCCTCAATTCTCTTACCAGATACGCAGGTATGGAAAGATTGGTGTCCACGATCTTTTGCCACTGTTCAAACGGCAGGTCCGCAAATGTATCTCTGGAGCTGATGCCTGTATTGCAGACCAGCCAGTCCAGATGATCTGTGAGTGTGCGCAGTTCGCAGGTCATGGCGCACATGCCTTCGTATGTAGACAGGTCAGCCGGCAGGAGCGTCACTTTTTCCCTGTCCCTGTCCGAAAGGGATGCCAGAAATCCTGCGGCCTGCCTGTGATCATGTCCATAATTGATATAAACCCTGTCCTCCTCGCCTGCGTCCGCCAGGATCCGCCGGCATATGGCCGCGCCGATCCCGGAGGTTCCTCCCGTCACTAGGCAGTTGCGCTGATTATCCATTTTCCCCTCCTCACCGGAACCTTGAGTCCCCTATCTGTCAAAGCATCCCGATATGCGGAACTCCATACTGCAGGCATCCCTTTGGGACGTATCTATAATTCCCGGAATCAAAGCCTCATCAGCTCTTCAAACACATCCTCCGGCGCATAGGGCTGCTGCCGGTAGATCGGTTCCCCGAGACAGGTCTTTGGGTAGGCATAGGTGCCCGGCTCCATCACGATCTCCAGCAGCCCCGGTCCCTCCGCCATCAGGAAAGCCTTTACCGATCGAAGTGCGGCGCCGTCCCTGTCCAGCAGATCCTCCGCCCTTTCCCGCATGCCCGGGATCCCATAGGCATCCGCGATGGCGGAAAAGGATCCCGATGTAAATCCGCCCTCAGGAGAAGTCCCTTCATAATTATTATTGAAATAATCCCGTTGCAGATGGCGGATCATCCCCAGCGAATGATTGTTCATCACGATCATTTTAACCGGGAGACGGTCCCGGCGGATCCACTCCAGCTCCTGGATGTTCATCTGGAAAGCCCCGTCTCCGCAGATGCAGGCGGTCTTCTGTCCCGTCGCCAGACAAGCGCCGATGGCCGCGGGAAGTCCATAGCCCATGGCTCCGTGCCCACCGCTGAACAGCAGGCGGGTGCCCTCTCTCACATCCAGAGACTGATATGTCCATACCATATGCTGACCGACATCTGCCGCGACGGCCCCAAAGCCCTGCAGGGCTTCCCCGATCCGTGCGATGACTTCGTTCGGTTCTCGTTCCGGCACCGTTTCATCAACCCGCTCCAGTTCCCGGCGGATCCTGGTGCAGACCTGCAGCCAGTCGCCTGCATGAGAGTCCGGAGCAGGCAGAAAGCCCTCCCGCAGCAGGAGCCGGGCAACCTCGCCCGCATCTGCCATAAAGCACTGTTCCATGTCCGGATCCGTATGGATGACCCTCTGCAGGTTAAAAGGATCGATATCGACACGGATCA
>JAFWDX010000470.1 GCA_017515945.1 Blautia sp.
GCGCGCAGATCCTCGTTTGCCTGTTCCACATTCAGACGGACCAGGAGCAGCGTGATCAGCAGATTAAAGCACATGGGCATCCACAGATACATGACATGGAGCATGTTCAAGCAGGATGCGGACTGCTGCGCCGCGCCGCCCACGTAGCCGCTCAGGGCCAGAAGCCAGCCTGCCAGGGCTGTGCCGATGCCGCCGCCGAGCTTGGTGCCCAGCGAGGTGCAGGAATACATGGTCCCGTCCACGCGTTTGCCGCTGGTCAGGTAGGTGTACTCCGAGCAGGTCGCGATCAGGGCGTTCATATCACCCTGCAGGGGGCTCATGCCGATGGCCGCTATGGCGGTGCAGGCCAGCATCAGGGGAACGGAGCCCATATATCCGGCGATGACGACGCCCAGCCGACCCAGGGTGCCGATGGTGTAACCGGTCAGGTTCAGGCGGTACATGCCGCCCCATTTCGCCACGAGGGCAGGCGTAAAGAGCAGACCGACGATCATGGGAATGTTGATGGCCCAGGAGAATACGCCGAGAAGGTTCGCGTTCTTCAGCACATAGGTCATATAGTAAATGCCCATATTGAGGGTGGCGGAATAGATCTGCATCAGGATATAAGATGCGCAGATCATCAGATAATATTTGTTTTTGATCAGCAGCTTAAAGGCATCGATCAGGCTGTATTTTTCATTGTCGACAGGAGCCTTCTGCACCTCTCCCTCAGCCAGCTCTTCCGGTGCCAGTTCCTTAACGGACATGACAGAGAGGGTGTTGGAAATAATGCCCACGATCGCGTAGATGATGGCGACCGTCCGCCATGCAGCCGCGCCGCCGCCGAAATGTGCCACCAGGCCGACGGTGATCGTCTGGATCAGCATGCTGGTGCCAAAGGCGAACATGAAGCGGATGGAACCCATTTCCACTCTTTCATGATTGTTTTTGGTGACCAGGGCCGTGAGGGCGGAGTAGGCAATGTTGTTCGCGGTGTAAAAGCCGGCGTTGAGCAGGGTGTAGGCGATAAAGAACCAGGCGTACTGGGCAGTGGGGCTCAAGTCGGCCGGGATGCAGAAGATCGCCACCAGACAGACGGCGCAGCCGAAATAGCCGTAGAGCATCCACGGACGGGCCTTTCCCATCCGGGTCTGTGTTTTGTCGATCAGGGAACCAAAGAAAATATCGCTCACTCCGTCGAAAAGCTTCGATACAGCGATCAACGTGCCGACGACGCCGGCGTTCATGCCTACGGTATCGGTCAGGAAGATCATGACAAAGGCGGAGAGCAGGGCATAGACGACATTGCCGGCGATGTCTCCGGATCCGTAACCGATCTTGTTGTACCATTTCAGGTAAGTTTTTTCTTTCATCGCAATCTCCTTTCATCTGTAAATCACATCCTGTATCCGTTCCTGCTGCGTTTTTCAGAGCTTCGTAACATGTATCTCACGCACCACGCAGTATACTCGCGCGATCAAATATATGGGAAATGGACCTGATTATCCGCACGGTATATGCAGTATAAAAGCGAGGTGCTGACTGACCAGTTACAGAGCTTTTCACTTGCAGAAGAATAAAAAGGACATCGAATGATATTCGGCTCATAAGTTACGCGACTTCAGGCCTGATAAAAAAGGCAAAATGAAATTCATCCGCATCGACCCGGTACTCCTCCGACAGATCCGGCCCGCAGCTCTTGGAGCCGATCCCGGCCATCTGATGATCCAGACACAGGACCGTACGACCGCAGGGCTTCAGCTCATAATTATGCCGGCATGCTTCCAGCTCCTCCTGCGTGTAGACAGAGGCGTTGAAGGAAAAAGCCTGGCCGTCAGCGGTCGCTGCCGTAAAGGCAAGGCCTTTGCCTGTGAGGCGGATATAATCAGAATCAAAATGGCTGCCGTTCTCCTGAGGCCGCATATAATCCTCGTGAAGATCCGATACCAAAGACTGGAACAGGCCGTGTCTACCGCTCCGGCATTTGTCCGGGTAGCTTTCCACCGGCCCGATCCCGTAATATTCTGCCATGTCAAGCTCTGAAGGAAGGAAGATCCGGATCCCGATCCTGGGAAGAGTCTCGATATGTTTATCTTTGCGGGCACGGCATTCCATTCTGATGCTTCCGTCGGAAAAGACCCGGTATTCGGTCTGAAGCTGCAGGATGGGCTGGACGGACATGGCGGCGACGGACTGCCGGATCCGGATGACGACCGCATCGTCTTTTGTTTCCGCTGACACGTCATAGGCTCTGGTCACGGTATGGTTCAGACGCTCCCACTTCCAGAGGTAAGCCGGCGCCTGGTCATTATCTGTCGGTGCACGCCACAGATTAAAATCCAGGGGTCTGTCCAGAAACTCTTTTTCCCTTTTTTGCAGGGAAATAAACAGGCCGAAAAGCTTGTCCAGCGTGTAGGAAAAAGCAGCTGCTGTGACTGTGAGACGGGTTTCTGTTTCCGTCAATACAGGCGCAGCTGCAGAGGTCTTTGGGAAAACGGAAAACATGGCGGCAGCTTTCTGATTGCATGGATCAGCATTGTCGATCCGGATGTCGTCAAAGCCCAGGACATGACCGGCAGGCAGACCGGGCATGGCATGCTTCAGGGTATAGGTGACGGTAAGAAAACAGCGGCCCTTTTCCGGTATAGTGAGAGCGAGCGGAATTTCCGCATCTGCATGTGGAGCGACCTGGGGAAGCGGAAGGCTCCCTTCTTTTCTCGTTTCTCCGTCCAGAGTCAGCGTGTACGTTGCCTGAACCCAGGATGGGGAAAGCGTGAGAAAATCGAGATGATTTTCCAGTGTAAGCAGGCCGGTTTCAGCACTATAGTGAGACCGGAAGGGACGATGAACATTTTTATATTCCAGCAGACCTGTGTGTGGCGTCCGGTCCGGAAAGACCAGGCCGTCCAGACAGAAATTCCCGTCATGCTGGAGCTCCCCGTGATCGCCACCGTACCAGTAGATTCCTTTTCCACTGCAGGCAAGCCCCTTGAAAACTGCGTGGTCGCACCATTCCCATACAAAGCCTCCGCACAGGCGGGGGTATTTTTCGGTCAGATCCCTGTACTCCTGAAAGTCTCCCGGACTGTTTCCCATGGAATGGCAGTATTCGACAAGCAGCAAAGGCTTCTCCGGCTCGCCTTCCAGATAATCCGTGACTTCTGTAAAAGACGGATACATACGGCCGTAGAGATCGATACAGGAGAGGTCATAGCTGCGGTCCCGCGGCAGATAAAAGGCGCTTTCATAATGGGTCAGCCTGGTCGGGTCGACCTGCTTCGTCCACGCCAGGGCCTTTTCAAAGGTACAGCCGTATCCGCATTCATTACCCATGGACCAGATCAGGATGGAGGGACGGTTCCTGTTTCGCAGGACCATGGAGGATACCCGGTCCAGGGTCGGCCCGATAAAGGCCGGGTTATCCGCGATCCTTTCATGGGCCAGCTTCATGCGTTCAGCATAATCATCCTCTGTATGGTATAAGGATGCCGTGCCGTGACTTTCATTGTCGGCTTCATCGACGACGTACAGCCCCAGTTCGTCACACAGCTGGTAAAAGTAAGGGACATTGGGATAATGGCTGGCCCGGACAGCGTTGAAATTGTGTTCCTTGATCATGCGCAGATCCCACAGGACCTGAGCTTTGTTTACTACGGAGCCGGTGACCGGGTCTGACTCATGACGGTTGACACCGCGGAATATGATCGGCGAACCGTTCAGCAGAACGACTCCGTCCTGCACACATACATGTCGGATGCCGATGCGTTCCACAATGATCTCATGTTCTGTTTTGATCATCAGAGTATAGAGCTCAGGCTGCTCGGCATTCCAGAGCAGGGGATCCCTGATCTCAAAATGTGCCTCTGTCTCCGATTGCAGGGAAGCTTCCAGACAGGGATGGTCCGGGAAGCCCTTCGGGTCGATTCCTCCCTCAAACAGCATCAGGCGGACGGGAACGGCCTGCTCATCGTGGAAGAAGAGCTGTACGTGGATATCCGCCGTCCTAAGATCCTTCGCAGGGTCTGTGGTGATGATATAATCCCTGATGTGATTCACCGGACGGTTCAGCAGATAGATATCCCTGATGATGCCGGACATGCGGAACTTGTCCTGATCCTCCAGATAGGAACCGTTGCACCATTTCAGGACAAGAACGGCAAGGATGTTCCTTCCCTCCTTGAGGATACCGGAAACATCGAATTCCGATGTGTGGTGTGTGACCTGGCTGTAGCCGACATAAACCCCGTTCAGCCACACATAAAAGCAGGAATCGACGCCTTCAAAATGCAGAAAAGTAAGAGGGGTGTCAGGGTCTTTATGCCAGGTGAAGGAGTGCAGGTAAGCCCCGCAGGGATTTTGCTGCGGCACATATGGCGGGTCGAAGGGGAATGGGTAGCGGATATTGGTGTACTGGTTTTTATCATAGCCCTTCATCTGCCAGCAGAAGGGGACGGTCTCCTCGTGCCACGCATCATCAGGAGCATAGTCAGGCCTGAAAAATTCCTCCGTCAGGTCATGGACGTCCGGGTAATAACGAAAGCTCCATTCATGGCCGCTCAGCATCTGGATCCGGTCGGAATCCTCCCGGGGCAGTGTGGCAGATGAGACGTCTGCATGACATGAGACAGGAATGAAATAGCTGTGGCAGGGAAGAGTATTTTGATGCAGGACAGAGAGATCTTCATACAGTCTTGGAATCAGCATGATCGTAAACTCCTTTCAGAATGAGAATATAAGTAACTGTTCAGTCAGCACCTCGCATTTACTGCGAGGTGCGTGAGATAAAAGCTGAATAGCCAAGGTCAGGCGCACTTCCAATGCGACGAAAGGAGCCTGCGCCTGACCTCGTAACTGTGAAGGAGCTTGTGACTGAACAGTTACGAATATAACTGCCCACTCAACATCATACCGGCTACTTGAAAGAATGCATATGAACAAACCTGCTTATTTTCTGCACTTTTCGATATTGCAGTGGTGGAAGACTGTGATTTTGTGTATACTTGCTTTTTAAACCAGAGTGTTTCAATACATGAAAAAAACGGTATTCAGAGGATTTAGTATGTGAGTCAATGAGCAGGTTTCCCTGACTCAACGTTTATACCAGGCCGTTTCAACACTTGGAATGCTGCGTATCCAGAGATTTAGCCGTGTGAGGAGGAACCTGTCCCCCAGATTCACTTTTTATACCAGAACGTTTCAACACTTGAAATGCCGCGTATCCAGAGGCTGTGACGTGTGAGGAGCCTGTATCCCTGACTCTCAAGAGGCTTAGCCGTATGAGTCAAGGAACCTGTCCCTCTGACTCATGGTAAAGGCCGGACATAAAGGAGGGGATGAATCACAATGTATGTCAATTCGGGTTATCTGTTCAATTCGAGAGTTCCCTTTAAGGAAACTAAAATGGCGCTGCGGATCCTCAGCGCCGGGACATATCAGCTCCGCACCCGGCCGAAGCTCCCGACCTGGCGCCCCAAAGGACGTGTGGACTGGCAGCTGCTCTACATTTCAGCCGGGGAAGGATATTTCATACTGAACGGCAGGGAAGTCGTCGTTCCCGCCGGCAACATGCTCCTGTATCAGCCGAAACAGGAACAGCACTATTACTTTCTTGGCGAGGATAAGGCTCAGTACTGGTTTGTCCATTTTACGGGACGCACAGTCAAAAGCATTCTGAAGCATTATGAGATCCCTCTGGATGGCTATATCCTGCACACAGGGATTTCCTATGAGTATGAGGATTTCTTTAAACGGATGCGAGATGAACTGATCGAATGCCCCTGGGGCTATGAAGAAATGCTTCAGTACCTTTTCCGCCAGCTGCTGATCGTCATGTGCCGGAGAATGAAAGAGGGAGTGCCGGCGGCGGAAGGCTTTGTCAGAGATGAGATGGAAAAAGCCACGGTGTATTTCAGGGAACATTACAATGAAGATATCAATATTGAACAGTATGCCGTCTCAAGAAATATGAGCAGCAGCTGGTTTGGGAGAAGCTTTACCGCCTATGCCGGCCGGTCCCCCAAGCAGTATATCCTGGAGCAGAGGATGCGAAACGCCCAGATCCTGCTGGAGACCACGGACGGCACGATCGGTGAGATCGCCGGGATCGTCGGTTATGAAAATCCTATGTACTTCAGCCGGGCGTTCAGGAAAGCCAAGGGAGTGTCGCCGGCTAAGTACAGGAAGGTGTACA
>JAFWDX010000471.1 GCA_017515945.1 Blautia sp.
CACGAGTGAGTCAAGGAACCTGTCCCCCTGACTCCCCCTGACTCACCCACGTTCACGATAAAGATCCCGAGGGAGACCAGGAGCAGCGAGATCAGTCCCATTGACGAAAAAGCCTCCTTGTTTTCCCCCAGAAACAGGGCCGACAGCAGTACGCCCATGACCGGATTGATAAAGCCCAGGATTGCCACCCGGCTGACAGGATTATATTTGAGCAGAATTCCCCAGAGGGTGTAGGCTCCCGCCGAAATGAATCCCATATACAGCAGGTTGATCACACACCCGACCGAATAGAAGGTCAGTGATCCGCCCATCACAAGGCCGATCCCCAGCAGGATCACACCACCCGCAAAAAACTGATACCCGCTCAGCACCACCGGGTTTTCATCCCGTGAAAAGATCTTGATACAGCAGCTGGAAAGCGCGTAAAACACGGAGGCGATCAGCATGGCGCCTTCCCCGGAGAGCGATACCGCCCCTTCCGTCAGCGCGTTCTGGCCGCCCAGGATCAGGATGATCCCCGCAAAGCCGACGATGCATCCAAGGAACTTCTTCAAGGAAAACTTTTCAAGCCGAAAAACAAAAGCCGCAAACAGGATCGCGATAAAATTACCTGCGGCGTTGATGATCGAGCCGCGCACACCTGTCGTGTGGGCCAGTGCCATAAAAAAGAAATAATACTGACCGACCGTCTGAAGCAGGGACAGGATAAGGATATACTTAAAAGAACCGCGACGGGGCTTCAGAAACTGCCTGGCCAGCAAAGATCCGAAGGCAATGATCATAATGCCCGCCACGATAAATCTGGTGCCTGCCAGCACGATCCGGGACGCCGTGTCGTCTGCCGGTATGCCGAACTGCTGATAAGCGATCTTGATGGCCGGCGTGGCGCTCCCCCACAGCACACAACAGAAAACAGCGGTCAGCAGCGTGACCGGAAACCATGACCAGATATTATCTTTTTTCAAAAGCTTTGATGGATTTGACATAAGACCTCCTGTACCAGATCGTTTTATATCAGAGCATCTTAAAACGTGGAATTCCACGTATTTGAATCTCTGCATTTACCGTAGCGGCAAAACTTCATTTTCCATTTTATTGTTACCGCGAGCATATACGGAAAAAAAAATAGTACCTGTTCCATCAGTGCCTCGTATTTATGCTTTGGCAGATGCGTGAGATTATGGCCGAAAAGCAAAGCTCAGGCGCACTTCCACTGTGACGGAGCACCGAAAGCATCCCCTGGGAGAAGCCTGCGGTATGGGATTCCACATATTAAAACGCTTTTGTATAAATATGAATAATTCGTAACTGTTCAGTCAGCACCTCGCATTTACTGCGAGGTGCGTGGAGCAAAAGACGAACAGCCAGGGCCAGGCGCACTTCCAATGCGACGAAAGGAGCCTGCGCCTGGCCTCGTAACTGTGAAGGAGCTTATGACTGAACAGTTACAATAATTCCAGAAAGGACGACAGTCAGATATGATAATACAGAATGGCCTGATTTACAATTCCGATTTTCATTTTTCATCGGGAACCATCTATATAAAAGATGGCTTTTTTTCGGAATCCCGCGATGATTCCGACGAGATCATCGATGCCTCCGGCTGTTATGTGATCCCCGGCCTGATCGATATCCATTTCCACGGCTGCATGGATGCGGATTTCTGTGACGGTACCATGCAGGCCCTCCATACCATAGCCGCGTGGGAAGCAGCCCAGGGTGTCACGGCCATCTGTCCGGCCACACTGACGCTCCCCGCGGATGAGCTGAAATCAGTCCTGGCAAACGGTGCCGCCTTTGCACGAATGCAAAGCTCCCTGCAGGCTGTACCGGCGGCAGAGCGCCTGGCTGAAGCGGATCTGATCGGCATCAACATGGAGGGTCCCTTCATCAGTCCCATAAAAAAAGGCGCCCAGAATGGCGCGTATATCCTGCCCTGCGACAGCGGTCTGTGCCTGGAATTTCTGAATGCCTCAGACGGCCTGGTCAGGCTCATCGGCCTGGCCCCCGAAGAAAACCCGGACTTTGAAGATTACATCCGTGCTGTCCGGGATCATGTGCGGGTTTCCCTGGCTCATACCAACGCGGATTACGACACGGCCATCAAGGCATTTGCCGCGGGGGCCTGCCACGCGGTCCATCTGTACAATGCCATGCCCGAGATGACCCACCGCGAGCCCGGTGTGGTCGGTGCGGTACGC
>JAFWDX010000472.1 GCA_017515945.1 Blautia sp.
CAGTAACTCCCTGTGACTCATTTAGAGGACCAGACCCAATTTAACTTGCACATAGAAGCTCCCGAAAGTATACTTATACTATGAAATACACAAGGGGACGGTCCTTTTGTGTTATACAACACAAACGGACCGTCCCCTTGAGCCGCAATGGAGTATACAATATGAAGAAAATACTTGTCCTGATACCTGCCGAAGAACCCCATAAGAAGAAGCTCGAGGCGGCGGCTCCTGGCTGTGAGTTTATCTACAGCTCCACCCAGGATGCGACCCCGGAAATGGTACAGGAGGCAAATGTCATCATCGGTCTGCCGAAGGCCGCCGACATTCAGGCTTCCGGAAATCTTGAACTGCTTCAGCTGAGCTCCGCCGGGGCGGATTCCTATATTAAACCCGGCGTGCTTGGTGAAAAAACCATCCTGACCAACGCGACCGGAGCCTATGGTAAGGCTGTGGCGGAGCATGCCTTCGCGTTGACGATGATGTTGATTAAAAAACTATACCTCTACAGGGATGAACAGAAAAAAAGGTCATGGACGGATCATGGCACAGTTACATCCCTGAGCAATGCCACAGTGGTCGTCGTGGGGTTGGGAGATATCGGTACGACATATGCCAGACTTGTGAAGGCCATGGGCGCGACTGTGATCGGGGTGAAAAGACGGGCTTCGATCCCGCCATCCTGTGTGGATGAGATTGTCCTGACCGAGGATCTGGATCAGGTTCTCCCACGGGCCGATATCGTGATGTCCGTTCTGCCCGGCACGGCGGAAACCACCCATCTCTTTACACTGGAGCGGTTTAAGATGATGAAGGACAGCGCGTATTTCGTGAATGTCGGGCGGGGAAGCGTCGTCGCTTCCGATGTCCTTTATCAGGCACTCTCAGAGCATTTGATCACGGCCGCCGGCGTAGATGTCACGGATCCGGAGCCTCTGCCCGCGGACAGCCCGCTGTGGGCGCTGGATAATCTGGTCATCACGCCGCATGTTTCAGGGTGGTATCACCTGCGTGAGACGCTGGAGGGAATCGTGGACATCGCAGCGGGAAATCTGGCCAGGCTGATGGCCGGAGAGGAACCGGAGAATATCGTGGACTTTGCCACGGGCTATAAGAAGTAAACTGGAATGCAGGGAGACGGTCTTTTTGCGTGCAAGCACAAAAGGATCGTCTTTTTGTCTTTCTTGACAGGGCATGAGTCACGGGGACAGGTCCCCTGACTCATTTGTAAGGCTTGACCATATTTCTCTTAGTCAGGGAACCTGCCCCCGCGACTCCTTGACTCACACCGTACGTGAGAGTCAAGAAACCTGTCCCTGTGACTCATTTTATTATATACATATATAAAATGTCATGTTAAAATGTACAAAGAAACAGGCAGACATTGACCCAGAATAGGAGGAATATTATGAAAAAGAAATGCTTATCCCTGCTTCTTGCAGGCATAATGGTATTTTCATCCCTTTCCACGGTGATGGCTGTGGAGGACGAAACCTATGACTCTTTTATTGAGGCGGATTTCAGCAGCGTTTCCGAACCTGCGGATGATGAGCCGGGACAGGAGTCTGTCGGAACTCTGATGCAGGAGATGGAGGCGGATTTTGCAGAAGCTGCCGCTCCGGATCTGATCGAGGATACTGGCACAGATTCCGCACAGGATGCCGGCACTGACATCGTTCAGGATGCCGCCGATGATTCCGGGCAGGATGTCGCCGATGATTCCGTGCAGGGTACCGCCGATGATTCCGGGCAGGATGCCGCCGCAGGATCGGCAGAGGCTTCCGCCGAAGACATTGCGCAGGATTTTGATGAGGGACAGGCGGAGGATGCCGCCCAGGATCAGACGCAGGATATCGCTCCTGAGCAGGCTGCAGACCCGGAACCGGCACAGGCTGCCGTGGAGGAATTCACCTCAGGCACAGAGGAGGCCGCAGCGGCGGACCAGTCAGTACAGGATGAGGACGGGCTCTTTGTATCCGCACTGCCGGAGGAGGATCTTGACCTTGTGGCGGCGGCAGGCGGAGAGACACATTATGACTTCCCGTTTAGTGACCGGGTGCTCCTGCCCTGGTGGGGACATTACATCGACGGACAGCTTCATGGCTGGCATTATGACGACGATCATCCGGACGGAATCGAGTTCCAGGTTCCGGTCAGCGACGTGCAGCTGAAACAGGATGAGAGCAATCCTTCCTTTGAACTTATTAAGACAGACGATGGCTGGCAGATCGACGCGCTGCCGACCCAGGGCACGGCCGTGGTAACTATGGTCTATAAATCCTACGACACGGGGAAGAATGAGAAATATTCAGCGAAATTTACGGTGGGTACGGATGTCTATGAAGTGAATGTCGATTCAGAGGACGGTAATTTCCGCCTGCTTCCCGGCGAACAGATGACACTCACGGCGCAGGCCGTCTGGTGGCGTTTTGACCCGGAGAGACAACAACATTATGACGGCGATGTAAGCAGCCTCGGATTTACCTGGAAATGGGTGCTGGATCCTGAATTCAAGAATTTTGTTTCCCTGAAGCAGGATGCGAAGGATCCTTCCAGGGCCGTGGTGACCGCAAAGAGCACGGACGGCTGGCAGGAGGCCTGGATCCAGGCGCAGATGGTGAAGGGAAACACCGTGCTGGGAACTGGAGATTTCCGCCTGGATGTCGCCGAAGGCGGCTATATGAACCTGTCTCCGGCCAGACTGGATGAGAAAACTGCCAATATCAGACCCGGCCAGAGCTTTGAAGTCAATCCGTTCCTGACGGAGTATTGGGTGGAAGGAAGCGGGATATCCAGTGAGGTCATCAAACATGCCCGCTTCGCCGTGCGGTATGACGAAAACTATCTCGAAGTGAAAAACGCCGTGACCGGCAAAACTGTCAAACCGGACGAGACTGTGGAGACAGACGGAACCACAGGAAAAGACGTGCGTCTCACAATTACCAGGAAAATCCCCTTCGATTTTGATTTCGAGATCGTCGCGGAGCATAAGATCGTCGACGAAAACAGATGGGATGAATGCGACTCACGCGGTTATCACATGCACGGACTGGACACCGGGATCTGGTTTGAAGGAAACCTGAATCAGTGGGGGCAGTTGGATCTTTTTAATGAAGGTACACAGGAGCTTGTGCTGAACACGGAGAACCTGGAGGGGACGGAATATACTCTGAAATGGTCCGTGGGAAGACATAACGAAAAGGATGATTCCATTTCCCCTGTAACCGGCTTTTATCAGATCTCCGGCGATCGGATCACGATGGACGGTGAAAAAGCCTGGAATATATTTGAAGGAAATGGCTTTTTGATCCGTGTACTGGCGATGGCAGGAGATGAACAGATTTCCCGCACGGATATCTGGGTACAGACAAGGAACAGCTTCCGCGATTATGGATTCCCGCGCGACAATGTACTCCTGCCTTACTGGGGACATGACATCGGCTATGAGCTGCCTGTATATGTGGAAGACGCGGCGCACCCGAACGGGGAGGAGCTTCGTCTGCAGATCACAGACGTAAAGGTGGCGAATGAGAATTCCGCGAAACCGGCGGTCACCGTGAAAAAGGAAGACGGATACTGGCACCTGGAGGCGACGGAGAATTACGGCAAGGCCGTGGTGACCATGACTTACATCGATCTGGATGGGAGTAAAAAGACGCACAGCTACACATTATATGTGGACACGGATCACTATGACATCTGGGTCGACTGGAAAGGACAGACGAATAACCTGCTGCGCGGGAGCTCCTTGACAGTTGAGGCGCGGATGAACCATTTCAAAGATACGCAGACAGATGAAGGCCATGTCCAGGATTCGAGCCGAAATTTGACATTTAAATGGGAGATCATGCCCGACAGCAAAGCGCTGGTCTCCGGCAAAGTCGATGCCGCAGATTCCAGTCGTTATACCATCACCGCCAAAAACGAGACCGGCCGGGCACAGATCCACCTGATCGGTTATGATCTGGACAATAACGGCAAGCGGGTGGAAGTCGCGGATACTTTCTTCGATGTCATGATCCATGACGGATATACAGAACTTCTACCGCAGCAGATCGATGGCGAATCCATTCCCGGAGGAGGGACGATCAAGATCACGCCGTCCTACACGGAATACCATATCGATGAAAACGGGAAAGTACAGTCCCAAAAGATGGACAATGTGCGTTATATCTGGGAATATGATCCGGATTATATTGAGATCAAAGACAGCAAAGGCAAAACGGTCGGCTATAACGCAAATGGCGAATATAACCATACGGATGCATCGGCCGGCGGAAACGCCACATTTACCATAAAGAAAAAGAAACATTTTGAGGACTATACCTATATCACGTTGAGGATCGAGCGCAAAGAACGTGGAGAATGGATGATGGACGGCTGGACCGCGAGGTATGAGATCTCCGGCCATAACCGCAAGGAAGAAGTCCTGCAGAAGGCTACGGCCACAAAGCCGCTGATCACTCATTATGTCTGCGATGATTGCGGACAAGAGCTTTCAGGCCCGATCTATGGGGATGCGCTTCATGAGGTCAAGACGACCGCCATCACGGTCTCGTCGACCAAGGTAAGCGTAAAGGTGGGCAAATCCGTTACACTCAAGCCCACCGTAACTCCGGCCGACAGCACCCAGGCCATCTCCTTCAGCTCATCCGACAAAAAGGTGGCGACGGTCTCAAAGAAAGGCGTGGTAAAGGGAATCAAAGCCGGGACAGCAAAGATCACCATCAAATCCGGCAGCAAGAAAGTGGTCGTCACAGTGACGGTCAAAAAGGCTGTGGTCAAGACTACGAAGATCACCGTTCCGTCAAAGAAGATCACCGTGAAAAAAGGCAAAAAGGTGACCCTCAAGCCCGTACTCACCCCTGCAAACAGCACGCAGGGCATTACCTACAGCACCTCAAACAAAAAGGTGGCTACGGTGAGCAAAAAAGGCGTGGTCAAAGGGGTAAAAGCCGGAACGGCTAAGATCACCATCAAGTCCGGGAGCAAGAAGGTTGTCGTGACTGTGACGGTGAAGTAAACGGAAGTTAATG
>JAFWDX010000473.1 GCA_017515945.1 Blautia sp.
GCAGAGGACTGAAAATCCTCGTGTCGCTGGTTCGATTCCGGCTCTGGGCATCTTTTCATGTAAGGACATGGAGCATTAGCTCAGGTGGTAGAGCACTTGACTTTTAATCAAGTTGTCCGGGGTTCGAATCCCCGATGCTTCATTTTATACTAGAGGGTCTTAATACATGGAATGCTTTGCATCCATGTATTTAGAGCCTCTGCATATACCGCGCGGAAAATTATACATATTTCCATTTATTTGATCGCGCCAGTATATCAGCCACGGGTCGTTTTCCCGTGGCTTCTTTTATACTTAATTATCTATACCGCAATAACACAGAGGGATCATTATTATGACAAAAGATATGACGAAAGGCTCCATTTTCCCTATGCTCATTCGCTTTACCGTTCCCCTTATCATGGGAAACATCCTTCAGCTTACATATAATGCAGTAGACAGTATGATCGTAGGCAGGTATGTGGGAAGAGCAGCACTTGCTGCCGTAGGAACAACGAATCCGCTGATGACGCTTGTCCTCCTGTTTACCAATGGAATATGTCTGGGAGCCGGCATACTGGTAGGATTTCATTATGGAGCGAAGGATACGGAGCAGCTTCGCCGCCATGTCAGCACCGGTATGCTGGCAGGCATCGCTTTTTCCATTATCATATCCATACTGATGATCTTTTTTGCCGGTCATATAATGTCTCTCATGCAGGCGGATCCGGAGATCATGGATCAGGCTGTGCGTTACCTGCGCATGATCATGCTGGGCCTGGTCTTCAGCTTTATTTACAACTACCTGGCCAGCATGCTGCGGGCGATGGGCGACAGCAAATCGCCCCTGTATTTCCTGGGTATCAGTGCTGTACTTAATATCGCGGGAGATCTGTTCTTTGTGATCGTTCTGCGGCTCGGGGTTTTCGGAGCGGCGCTGAGCACGATCCTCTGCGAGGCATTGAGTGCGGTTCTTTGCTGGATCTATATATACAGAAGAATACCGGAACTGCGCCTCGGCAAAAAGTGGATGACCTTTGATCACAGTATTTTAAAGACAATGGTCTCTTATGGAATCGTCAGCGCCTTGCAGCAGTCGACGGTCCAGATGGGAAAGCTGGCCGTCCAGGCCTTTGTCAATACGTTAGGTGTGACGACTACTGCAGCGTTTAATGCGACGAACAGGATCGATGATTACGCGATCGTACCGGAACAGAATATGGCCCATGCCATGAGCAGCGTAATGGCCCAGAACTATGGGGCGCATCAGGACAGTCGCGTCCGCAGGACCTTCAGATACGGATTGTACATGGAACTGGGGTTTGGCGTTGTGATCGGTCTGATTTTGTATCTGTGCGCCGGTCATGTCATCGGCCTGTTTTCGTCCGATCCGGAGGTTATAGCGGAAGGCGTCCGTTTCCTTCACCTCATTGCCTTTATGTATCCGGTCCCCGGGCTGACCAATGACATACAGGGATATTTCAGAGGAACAGGAGATCTCAAGGTTACTCTTTGGAGCAGCATGCTCAATATGGGTGTCAGAGTGCTCAGCTGCTATATCATGCTCTTCCGTTTCGGGATGCGGTTTGAAGCGATCCCGTGGTCGTATCTGATCGGATGGGGCACGATGATCGCTTTTGAGATACCCTATCTGATCATGGCGCTTCGCAGGAAAAAGATGAATTGACAGGCCCCTCTGCCTCTGACAGGAGCATATGGGCATATGTGAGGTACTGATCCGGTGTGACGGCCTTGCGCATCTTTTTGAACAGTTTTTCATTCACCGGCTGACACAATGGACGGAAGCTCCAGATGTCCTTCATTTTGGAGACGGCCTGCCGGTTGTCCGGATAAAGAGCCAGATAATCTTCAAAAAGCCGGTCATGATAATGTACAAATGCCTCAGGAGCTGTCCGGATCCCTTTGATCTTTGCCACAAGCGACGGATCGGCGATCAGTCCGCGCCCGATCATGACCCGGTCGGTTCCGGCATAGCGGTTCCGGAAAGCGGAAACGTCTGCCGGTGTACGCAGATCTCCGTTATAGCATACCGGATGGCTGCTTTCTGCGGACATGGCTTCAAAAATATCCATATGAGGCGAACCTTTGTACATTTCATTCATCAGCCTGGGATGAATGATCAGCTCTGAAAGAGGATAGCGGTTGTATATTCGCATGAGCTGTACAGCTTCATCGATGTCTGAGATACCGATCCGGGTCTTCACAGACAGCTGCAGATGCATATCCTGTTCCGCCATCCCCTCAAATACAGTTTCAAAAAAACGGTCAAGCTCGTCTGGGTCCGCCAGAAAGCCTGCTCCCCTGCCCCGTTTGGCTACCTGGGGCATGGGGCAGCCCAGATTGAGATTTATTTCGTTATAACCATATCCGGCCAGCGTCCTGAGAGCCCAGAGAAGCTGGCCGGCTTTATTTGTCAGAATCTGGGGAACGAGATAAAGTCCCTGATTGTTTTCCGGGAGGATGTCCCGGATCTCGCTTTTGTGAAAGTGCAGAGTCTGATTGGCTACGAGAAAAGGCGAAAAGTATTTGTCGATACCGGGAAATTCTCTGCTGTGCTCCCGCCGCAGCGGTGCGAGAGAGATTCCTTCCAGGGGGGCAAAATAGTATTTCAAAAAAGCTCCTTTCTGAAAATCAGATATAAAATGAACAGATAAAGTAACTGTTCAGTCAGCACCTCGCATTTACTGCGAGGCGCGTGAGACAAAAGCTGAACATCCAAGGCCAGGCGCACTTTCAATGCGACAAAAGGAGCCTGCGCCTGGCCTCGTAACTGTGAAGGAACTTGTGACTGAACAGTTACCAGATAAAAACGAACAGATAAAAAACGAATGGATAATAAAACGGATGGAGGCAAAACCAGATGCAGAATAAAGCAGGCAATGAGCTTACAAAAATCCAGGAGCTGTACGCAAAGCTTACACACAGGCTCATCGACTGTGCCATGACGATCACAACGATGGAGAGCTGTACGGGAGGACTGATCGCTTCTCTGCTGACAGATACGGAAGGCTCCTCGGCCGTGGTCAGAGGAGCCTTTGTGACGTACAGTAATGAAGCTAAAATCCGCCTGGGTGTGCAGGAGCAGACGATCCTCGCTCATGGCGTATATTCCCCGGAGACAGCGAGGGAGATGGCTGAGGTCTGCAGACGGTATTATCAGGCGGATATCGGCCTCGGTGTGACAGGCACGACCGGAAATACGGATCCGGCAAATGCGGACAGTGTGCCCGGTCAGGTCTGGTTCGCCATTGATTTCAAGGGTCATATGGAGGATTACCATATAACGCTCAAAACAATGGGATCCCGTTTTGAATGTAAGCTTGAGATCGTCAAAGCCGTTGCTGAAAAGCTGCTGGAGCTGACAGGCGCCTCAGGCGTCGCCGATACACAGTGACTGGATCAGTTCATAAAGCGCATCTATGTTCAGGTTTTCGTTCTCATATTTCACGCCCATTTTCAGTTCTTTTTTGCGGGTGTTGGAGGTCCAGTCGATCTCACCGTAGGCGACAGGATTTCGCGCACGTCCCCGGATGACCGCCATGATCCCTTCTGTTGTAAATACCAGATCACAGTCGGACCGTGAGCGGTCATCCAGCACGGCCAGCGTTCTGGCCCGCATGCCCGGGTATTTCTGCAGAGTCTTGTTGTAGAAGTACCGATTCATCCGGGGATCTTCCTGTGTATAAAATTCCACAGTTTCCTTATTTATAACGACCGCGTCCATGGCTTCTTTGATCAGCCGGATCATTTCCGTATTTTTGTTGACCCGTTCATTCTGCTTCACAGCTTCTTCGCTGAGCAGATCCGGTGTGAACCAGGTCTGGGAGGCGGCATGCCTGGGCGCCTCCGAGCGATGCAGATACAGATATTCTGGAAGCTCCAGCTCTTCCTTGCTGCAGAAGCGGATCAGTCCCGCTTCCGATATGGCAAAGTCCTGCATTTCGGTCTTTGCGGCAATGCATTCCCGGGCGGCCGTTGTCAGGGCGTCAAAGAACTCTCCTGTGAGAGAACGGACGGTGACCTCCTCAACGCGCATGTACGCCTCGACATCAAAATCCTCGAGGGATTCCTCGATCAGACGGATCCTCTCACGGTTGCTGTGTACAGCCTTCATGACCAGGGTCTGAAGAGATGCCTGTGTCTGTTCAGCCTGAGCAAACTCGAGCTGGCATACGGAGGCAAACATTTTGTTGAGAATATCGATCAACTGGTAAGAATAGGGGATATCCTGTACCTCCTGCAGATAAGCCATTCGGGTGCTTTTGCTGCTCATGGCAACCTTGATCCGGCTGATCCTCTGCTCCCTGGCCTGCGGCGTATCGAGGTATAGAAGCTTTTCGGAGGCTTCCTCCGCAGCTGTGCCTGGCTCGGTGCCGGGCAGGGGGATGATCTGGTTTATCAGGATGTCATATTTCTCCGTAAAACGGGAGAGGACCAGCAGCACCATCTTTTCCATGATCTTCCTCTGCCGGTTGATAAAAGTGTCTCCGAGCTCCTTTGGCGAGATCTGGCGGGAAGCGGGCATGGGGAACAGATAATCTCCGTTGATCCTGCTTGCCAGCAGTCCGTAGGATATCTCCGCCTGTCTGTCCATTTGAGTAATGGATCGCTGTACGTAGATCGAGCTAAGCAGCTGGGCATTGATCACGGCATTGTAGTTCTCGTTTACGAGGGTTTTGAGCTCGGCGGCCGCAGACTCCGTGGCTCCGGCTTTGAGGTAACCGATGGCGCAGAGCTGATGGACATCCCAGGAATTGCCCGCACAGCCGCGGGCTTTGTCAATGAGCGAGAGTATTTTATCATGATCGGCTGCCGGATCAAGCAGATCCGCGTATTCAAGGCAGCAGGCCGCTGTGATCTCGTCCTCACGCAGGAGCTGGAAACGGTTTGCGCCCTGATAGTATTCAAAGTATTTCCGGGCCTGATCCCTGAAATAAGACCGGGATTCCTCATCCAGTTCCAGCTCCTCATCCATGGCGATGCCGCAGGCTGTATTCCCGAAGTGGTACCAGAATGGCGGATATGCCGCAAAATGCTCCTTGACGGACTCGAGCCGTTCATATTTGCGCACGGCATCCTTGTCCATCAGGATGTCGTTGAACTGGTGGATCTGGCGCTGGGAAAGACGGAATGCGTCCGGAAAATCATATTTGTCCGCCAGACGCCACGCCGTCTCAAACAGCTGCTGCTGCAGGCCTTCAAACTGTTCCAGCGCGGAGCGCTGAAGCTTGAACAGCTGCTGATCCCTGTCCAGGTTGTACTGAGCCCGGTTTTTGCGGTAGTTCATATAGCCGATCCCGACCTGACTGGCCAGAGAGATGCCCATGGAGACCGGATTACCACCTGCCACCAGCAGAGCGAGATTGGGAACGGCAGTCCAGATGGCATTTTTCATTTTTTGCTGATATTCTTTTTCTATGAACTGCTTTTCTGTCTCCTGGATCCGGAAAAAGGTGATCGTTTCCAGCACCCTTTTCAGGATCTCCAGCAGGGCTTCGTCCTTGGGCATGCATTCCAGATTCAGGTTGTTCAGGATCGTCTCATACTCCTGGTCAAGGACCTCGATATCATTATAGGCAATGATCTGCGATACGGAGACGGTGCACAGGTTCAGCGCATAGGCAGCCTGGAACTGTTCGCGGGTGAAGGGCAGACCGCTTGGCATTTGTTCTTTTTCGTTCATCTTATTCTCCTTTTCGGATGCGAGGGTATCACAGGGGATATCACACAGGGAGTGATTCTCTGTGCAGCATAACACGGCTTCACAGTGGATGGATGATTCACAATAAAGATATATCACACAGAGAATGGTTCTCTGTGTGGCTTAACACAGAAACACAGTGGACGATCCGCAATAATAATATATCACACAGCGAACCGTCTCCGTGTGGTTTAAGGTCTGAGAACCAGTACAATGGGCAGATGACCGGATATTTCCTCGCGATACCGGTCATAATTGCCGTAGTAGGTACTGTAATAGCCGTTTCCGACCACATCGATCCGGCGGCTGACGGGATCCAGAGCACTGAGTCTGTTACGGTTATAGGAGAAGTGATCATAGTTGTGCAGATAGCCGACAGTCGTTTCTCCGGCCTTTTTGGGTTTTTTCAGGGTGGTAAGCTGATCCTGTACGGTTATGATCTGTTTGTCCCCTTCTCTGAAGCCTGCGGCCGGTGTATCGATATAAGGCTTTTTTGTCCACTGGCACATGAGATTCATATTGTAGTCGCCCAGCAGGATGGTGTAAGCGGGCATCTGATTGCCGTAAACGGTATCCTCGATCTGGGGCAGGATCTGGCGTGTCAGCACGTCAAATTCATTCTGGCGCAGCGGCCAGAAACGCCGGTCATGGTCCTCGTCGATCCCGTTGTAAAGGATGCGGGTGCAGATCAGCCGGAGCTCAAAATTGCCTCCGCCCAGTCCGCTGGCAGTAAAGCGGCCAAAGACAGGATCCCGCGGAAGGGTTTCCAGGCCCTTGTCCCTGCCGCTGCGGTATCTGGAACAGATCTCCGGCTCCGCGTCTTTTTTATCTCCGTTCAGCAGTGTACTCTGCAGCAGACGGAAACGCCTGGTGTCCCAGAGAAAGGCGTATCCCTCTCCCCTGGGATCGTGGTCCACATCACGGATGCCTTTTTTGGGGCGGGAGAGGAGCCATGACCGGTTCCAGCTCTTGCCGAGGCATGTGAGGATGGGCGTGAGGGCGTCGCTGTCCCGTATGCCTTGCAGGGCGACCAGATCCATGCCCTCATGCAGGATCAAATCGGCGATCTGCTGTGCACGGTAACGGGTAGAGGTGCTCCGTGAAAGGTCCGTGACATGAAAGGAGCCGATGATGTATTCTTTTCCATGTCCCATGGCTGGATCCCCTCCTTTCATTTTTTTTTCTTTTATCGCACGAGCATATATATGGGCTGCGGAAAAGGTGTTTTACAGGTATAAAGGTCTTTATAGTAATATATGTAACTGTTCAGTCAGCACCTCGCATTTACTGCGACACCGCAGGTGTGCCTTGGCAGGTGCGTGAAAAAAGCTGAACAGTTACGAATATATTATAGTTGGATGGAGTGAAAATTTCAACAGATTATAAATATAGAAGGAATTTACGGAACTGTTCGCCAGACACCATTCAGTGCGCAGAAAACAAAGGGCGGAACGGTTCCATACAGGTAATGATTATGAAAAGTGAAAAATCGTATATAAATTATGAACCCGGGCAGTCACTGCTCACGTTTCTGGAAGATAAAAAGATTCCTCTGCTGCAGATGCAGAATCTTAGAGATCTTGATTTTCCTATCACCAGAGGGATCTCTTATGAACGCACGGTGGATGAGTTTCTGCTCCAGCTGGCGGTCAATGATGTGCTCCTCCCAATGAGGAACAAGGGGGAGATCGTGATCCTGCTGGATACACAGGGCGCCCTGATCCGTGAAAACGGAGAATGGTCGCTGCTCTTTACGCCGGATCAGGAGGAGCTCCTGACGCTGGCCGATGACGCACCGCTTTATCCGGTATTCAGGGAACTGTTGAAGGAGGAGAAAAAAGGCACGGTCTGCCGGGTGCAGGTCCCGGACAGGAGCATGAAAACCCTGGTGTCCGGCCTGTCGCCGTTCTGTATCCTGGATGAATACTGCAGGAAGCAAAAAGGCGGATATATGACGGAGGCGGAAAAGATCGTCATTGCCGGCCCGGAGGAGCTTTTTGACCATGTGCCCGTGTGCCGCTATGGCGCGCTGGCGACAGTGGACAAGGATGAGGTGGAAAACTATCACACGATCCGCCTTCTGCTCGAGGACTATATTCACCGGTATGATTCGGCTCAGGAAAACGAAAATATCAGACCATTGTCTCTGGCTGTTTTCGGGGCTCCCGGTGCGGGCAAGTCCTTTGGCGTAAAACAGATCGCCGCGAGCAGCGGCCGTTTCTGGGTCTCATCCATCAATCTGTCCCAGTATGAGTCCCCTTCCGAGCTGTTTGAGTCCCTTCATGAAGCGCTGCGCTGTGATTCGGATAAGATCCCGCTGGTTTTCTTTGATGAATTTGACGCAGAGCTGGACGGAACCCCCCGCGGCTGGCTCAAATATTTCCTTGCGCCCATGCAGGACGGGGAATATTCCGTCAGTGGTAAGAATCACGCGATCAAAGGCGCCGTTTTTGTCTTTGCCGGCGCGACGGCTTTCTCCTTCCGCGGTTTCCTGCCTCACAATGACGAAGAGGCGCTGGCCTTCAGGACGATCAAGGGCACGGACTTTGTCAGCCGGCTGCAGGGGATCCTTAACATAAAAGGGCCAAACCCCGTATCCGACTCAGACCGCAGCCATATTATCCGCAGAGCCATGCTCATGAGGGAACAGATCGTACGCAAGACCTCCGGTATCTATGACGCGGATCACGGTCTGGTCAATATATCCCGCGGCATGC
>JAFWDX010000474.1 GCA_017515945.1 Blautia sp.
CACAAAAGGACCGTCCCCTTGTGTTTGAAGGAGCCTTTATGAAAATCTGTCTTTTAAATGAATCATTTCCGCCGGTCATCGACGGAGTCTGCAATGTCCTGTTAAACTACGCCAGATATCTGATCATGGACCATGGTGCTGAGATCGAGGTCGGCACGCCGGAGTATCCGGGCGCTGATTACTCAGGGTACCCTTACAAGGTCGTTGCCTATCCGAGCCTGGATACGGCGTCCATGACCAACGGGTATCGTACCGGCATTCCCTTTGACAGAAAGTCCGTGGCAGATCTTGCCGGTTTTGGCTCCGATATCCTGCATTGCCACGGCCCGGCTTCCTCGATGGTGGTCGCCCGTCTCCTGAGAGAGCAGACCGGCGCGCCGATCATTTTCACTTATCATACAAAGTATGACATCGATATCCGGAGAGCCGTCAAGGTAAAGCGCATCGCAGATGAAGGAATCAGGGCGATGGTCGGCAATATCGAAGCCTGCGACGAACTCTGGGCTGTGAGCCGTGGTGCGGGTGAGAGCCTAAAGGCACTGGGCTACCAGGGTGATTTCCTGGTCATGAAAAATGGCGTGGATTTTGCCAGAGGCAGGGCCGACACCGCGCTGATTGAAAAAGCTGTCGCAGGCTACGATCTGCCTGAAGGCATTCCGGTCTTTCTGTTTGTCGGGAGAATGATGGCTTACAAGGGCATCCCGCTCATCCTTGACGCAATGAAGATCCTGGACGAGAGCGGGATGGATTTTCGCCTCGTTCTCATCGGAAAGGGACCGGACATGGAAATGCTGAAGGAAAAAGCCCGGTTTAACGGCCTGATGGGTGAGGACGGCCGCAAGCCCAAGGTACTATTTATCGGTCCTGTTTATGATCGCGATGTATTGCGCGCATGGAATACGAGAGCGGATCTGTTCCTCTTTCCTTCCACCTTTGACACCAACGGACTGGTGGTGCGGGAAGCGGCAGCCTGCGGGCTGGCAAGTGTACTGATTCGGGATTCCTGTGCGGCGGAGGGGATCACGGACGGACGGAACGGCTTCCTGATCGAAGAGAATGCTGAATCCATGGCCGCGCTGCTCCTGCAGACCGGGAATGATCTGTCTCATCTGTATGATGTGGGAAGCCATGCGATGGATGAAATATATCTCTCGTGGCAGTCCTGTGTCAGCGAGGCGTTTGACCGGTATCAGACGGTATTGGAACGGAAAAAGGCCGGAATGCTGCCTGAAAAGAAGAAACTTATGCTGGGCCATCTGGTTTCCATGACGGCCAGAAGTATGGATGAACAGACAAAACTCAGTCACCTCGGATATGAGATGTTCCTCAACTTTAAGGAAGCTGCCATCGGTATGATGGAT
The DNA here is from genome assembly GCA_017515945.1 of Blautia sp. Classification (GTDB taxonomy): domain Bacteria; phylum Bacillota; class Clostridia; order Lachnospirales; family Lachnospiraceae; genus Blautia_A. The sequence continues at coordinate 1,362 of JAFWDX010000474.1, forward strand.
AATGTACTGGAAGTGGAGGATGCCGGGGAGCAGTTCTGGGAGAACATCAGCCGGCGCGCCGGAAGGATCTCGGACAGATTTGACGAGACGCTCTCAGCCTTTGCCGGAAAGATGGATGCAGGCCTGGACAAGGCCACCGCCAGTATGGACAGGGGTATTGACAAAGCTGTGGAAAAGATAGACGAAGCGATGAATGAACTGGCAGGAAGGGCGGATGCCGGAAAACAGGAAATCCGCAGAGCCGGGAAAGAGCTCAAGGACAGATTCAAAGAGTGGAAGGAAAGCACGGAAACATGCGACTGACCGGAAACAGGGAAAGCGTGACGTGATGCAGCAGTTTGATTTTCGTAAGATGGCATTTTATCAGATCTGGATCCGGAGCTTCTGCGACGGAAACGGAGACGGCATCGGGGATCTGTACGGGGTTTATGACAAACTGGAGTATATCGCCTCCCTCGGGGTGGACGGCATATGGTTCAGCCCTATTTATCCGTCTCCGAATGCAGATTATGGATACGATATATCGGACTATAAAAATATTCATCCGGATTATGGGACACTTGAACAGTTTCAAAAGGTCCTGCGCAGAGCGCATGAGCTCGGACTCAAAGTCCTGCTGGATCTGGTGATCAATCATACCTCCGATGAACATCCATGGTTTCGGGAGAGCTGTAAGGGAAAGGACAATCCTTACAGCGATTACTATATCTGGCGGAATCCCCGCTTCAAAGGGGAGACAAAGCTGCCGCCCAATAACTGGTACAGCCAGTTCGAGGGCCTGGCCTGGGAATATAACGAACAGAGAGGACAGTATTACCTGCATGTGTTCGCGAAAAAACAGCCGGACTTGAACATGGACAATCCGAAGGTTCGGGAAGAGGTCAAGTCTGTCATGCGGTTCTGGCTGGATATGGGCGTAGACGGATTCCGGGAGGATGTGATCACCTTTATCTCCAAGCATGAAAAGCTCCCGGACGGGATTCCTTTCCTGCCTGCGATCAACGGGCTGCCTTTCTATAAAGACGGACCGAATCTCGTGAAATACCTGAAGGAATTCCGTGAGGTGGCAAAGGAATACGGCGTGATCCAGGTCGGAGAGGCGCCTTTTACCAATGTGAAGACAGCCCTGACTTATATCTGCGGGGAAGACCGGGTTTTGGACATGATGATCCAGTTTGATACGCTGCTGGCGGACTGCTTTATGACTGAGTATGTGCATCATGGCTTCTTCCTGCGCAAGTATAAGCGGGCCACGTCAAAATGGCAGAATACGTTGGCCGGCCGGGCCTGGAACGCGCTGTATCTGGAAAATCATGACCATCCGAGGATCATCAGCCGCTATGGCGATCCGGCCTTCTGGCGGGAGTCAGGGACCATGCTCGCCGCTTCTTACCTGTTCCTGCAGGGCACGCCCTTTATCTACCAGGGGCAGGAGATCGGTATGATGAACATTGAACTGGACAGTATTGATAAATATCTGGATGTGGCCTCTGTTCATGCATATCATACCTTTCACCGGCATGAGCCTGTGGCGAAACGGCTGCACAGGATCCATGTATCCAGCCGGGATTCCGCGCGCACACCGGTGCAGTGGAGTGATGAGGAAAACGCGGGCTTCACAACAGGCACACCCTGGTTTTATGTAAATCCGAATTATCGGACAGTAAACGTAAAGACAGAAGAGCAGGATCCGCTGAGCATCCTGAATTTTTACAGACGGTGTCTTGCTCTTCGCCGGCAGAATGAAACATTGTTGTCCGGAACCTATCGGGAGTATGCAAAGCACAGCCGGAAGATTTTTATCTATGAGCGCAGTCTCGGAGAAGAACGGATCCTGGTGGTCTGCTCGTTCCGGCCGAAGAACTGCAGGTACCGTCTGCCGAAGGGATATGATGGAACGGGGACATTTCTTCTCGACAACTATGCCGGAAAGGCAGAAATCGGGTTTCTGCGGCCTTATGAGGCTCAGGTGATCCAATGGAAAAGAAATGAGGCTCAGTTGCCGTAGCCCGCTACGGCGCCTTCACCCGCCTTGCCTATGAAGCCAATCTGGCAATTTAAGTTCAAATCTGATTGAGACGGACCACTGGATGACATGTGTTTAAAATTGAGAAAAGACGGAGATCGGTTATCTGCGATTTTATGAGGTTCAGGGAATAAAATGGAAAAACAGAATCAACAGATAATATATTCTGCGGACGGAAACGGGCCTGTGGCTGAACGGATACGATATGCCGTGATCGGTTCCGGCTGGCGTTCTTTATATTACGCCCGCATTGCGAAAGCCCTGCCGGAACGTTTTCAACTCGTCTCCCTGCTGTGCAGGACACAGGAGAAGGCGGATCTGATGAAGGAGAAGCACCAGGTTCCCGCGACGGCTTCAGTGAGTGAGTGCCTGAGTGCAGAGCCGGATTTCGTGGTGGTGGCGGTGGACAGGGAACACATTGCCCAGGTGAGCCTGGAATGGCTTGAGAGAGGGATGCCGGTTCTGGCGGAGACACCGGCGGCCATACAGCCGGAGGACCTGGAAAGGCTGAGGCAGCAGGTAAAGGATGGAAAAAAGTTCTCCGTGGCTGAACAATACACCAGACAGGCGGAAAACGCCGCACGCCTTGATCTGATCCGCCGGGGTGTGATCGGACAGCCGGATTACATTTATCTTTCCCTGGCCCACGATTATCATGGGGCCAGCCTGATGCGGGCCTTTCTGGATCTGCCTGCGCAGACTCCCTTTATGGTCACGGCGCAGGAATTCAGCTTCCCTACGACAGAGACACTGAACCGTTACGAACGCTTTACCGACGGCAGGATCTCAGATAAAAAGCGTACAATAGGGTGCTTTGTGTTTGACAGCGGAGCCGTTGGCGTATATGATTTTGACTCGGAACAATATCGCTCACCGATACGCGGAAGCCTGGTAAAAGTGCAGGGCAGCCGTGGCGAGCTGACATGTAACACGGTGCGCTGGCTCGATAAGGACAATCTCCCTCATCTGGATGAAATCAAAGTTGAGACAAGGCTGGTTGAAACGGATGATGACAATCCCAACCTGCACAGCTTTCCCGAGGTGACAGGGATCACCTGGAGAGGGGAGAGTCTCTACACGCCGCCATTCGGCCTGTGCGGCCTTTCCCAGGATGAAACGGCCATCGCAACGATGCTGCAGGATATGGGCGCCTATGTCCGCGGGCAGGCCGGACCGCCGTACCCTTCGGAGGAAGCACTGCGGGACGCCCTGGCGGCGATGATGCTGCGGGAGGTCGTATTGACGGGAGCAGGAGTGCGGTGTGAGTAAAACATACAGAAAACCACACAGAAAACCACACAGGGGACGGTTCTCTGTGTGGTAAAGCATACAGACATACCACACAGGGACGGTTCTGTGTGTGATGAGGTAGACAAGCGCGTCTCAAATCACATAGAAGACGTTTCGTGTGTGGTATGGCATTACAGAAGATGTACAGCAAATAGAACAGCCCTGCTGTGAGCAATACGCCGTATGGAAGCATTCTCCTGTAAGTATTACGCCGTATGGAAGCATTCTCCTGTGGGCATTATTTCACATGAAAGCGTTTTCCTGTGAACAGTACATCACAATAGAACAGCTTTCCCTGTGAGCAGTACACCATGCAGAACCATCCAATGTGAGTTGCACAATATATAGATACCCCCCTTGAAAAACGAAAGGAAAAATATGGGTACTTCAACCGGATTTATCGGCCTGACCCTGGCCGGCAAGCTTGTTTCAATGATGCTCTATGTGGTGCTGGGA
>JAFWDX010000475.1 GCA_017515945.1 Blautia sp.
AGGTCTGTGACAGGCAGACCGATCGCCTTGGCTCTCTTAAGGAAGTCAAAGGTGGTCATATAGTCCCTGAGGGTATAGACCCAGCTGCCGACCAGATTGATTTCTTTCGCGCAGAGATCAAAATGCGGATTGATGGTGGCTTCGCCATTATTGATAAAGAAGCCCAGCTCGCACAGACCGCCCCCGTTGCGGATAAAATGATAGATATTGGAATGGGCGGCAGGGGATCCTGTACACTGGAAAGCAAAATCCGCCAGGTGTCCGCCGAAGGAATCCTTCACGGCAGCCGCCAGGTTGTCGATGCCCTTATGGTTCATGAAATTGACCGTCTGATCAGCGCCCATCTTCTTTGCGAAAGCAAGACGCTGTTCATTCCCGTCCACCGCACAGATATTGTTGATACCGAGGGTCCGCAGGACAGCGATGCATAACAGACCGATGGGGCCGCAGCCCTGGACCGCAACACGGCTGTTGAAGCGGAGGATGCCGGTGGTTTTGGCACGTTCCACGGCATGCACCAGCACGGCCGCTGGTTCGATGATGATCCTGGATTTCAGATCCATATCGCTGACGTTGAAATAGGTGGAGCCTCTGGAACCTTTGATCAGGATATAATCCGCAAACCAGCCGTTCAGATGAATGTCATCATCCGGAAGCAGTCCATATACATCCGCTGCACCTACATTCTGTTTGTTTAAGTCAAACATTGTGATCTCAGGATCATCCTGAAAGATCATACAGGTGACCAGCTTGTCGCCGACAGCGAGAGGCTTGCCGGCACTGTCTTTCTTTACGTTTTTGCCAAGCTTCACTACGGTGCCTGTTCCTTCGTGACCGAGTGCCACCGGGATCAGGCCGAAGGGATCTTTTTTAAACTCATGCTGGTCCGTACCGCAGATTCCCGTGCCCTCGACCTTTACCAGGATGTCGTCGTCCCCGACCGGAGGAATGGGAAACTCTTTCACGTCAAAATGCCCCAGCGACGTGAGCATCGCCACGTGTGCAACAGTCGGCACATCATAAGATGTGGACGCAGCCGTTCCGGCAGCAGAGCCTGTAGCGGCCATTCCCGCCAGAACCTGTTTGACGATTTCTTCTATATTTACACTGTTGATATCCATGTTCTATCTCCTCTTATACGAAGTATAAACGGACATATTGTTGTCGGATGACTATTTTGTACCTCATCGGCTTCGCCTCTGAGACAAAATATGTCTCCTTCAGCGGATGCAGAGGCTGTCGCTCATCACGCAGCGTCTCCTCTTGGTAAAGGTGGAAGCGCTGGTAAGCCCTTCGCCTGTGCGGCTGGCGATGGTAAAAGTACAGAATCCCTCCCCGCCGAATCCGATCGCCGCATAGGATGGCGCGTTTTTCACGAGGATCGCCGTATCAATTGCTTTTGCGTACTTCGTGATATTGTCAACATTTTTGGAATGGATGTGGGCGGAATGGCGGTTGCCATGCTCCAGCCAGACTGCCTGTTCGACAGCGTCATCAAAATCGCGAGCCCGGACGATGCCAAGGATCGGCATCATCAGCTCAGTCGTTATGAGCGGATGCTCCTTTGGACCTTCAAACACGATGCAGCGGATATTGGATGGCGCATCCACACCGATCATGCCCAGGAGAGTCCGGGCATCGCGTCCCACACATTTACGGTTGAGCCTGCCTCCGGCCAGGACTACTTCGGTCAGCTTGTCCTGCTCCTCTTTGGATGCCAGGTAGCAGTCATTCTCAGTCAGGAGATAATGCATCAGCTCGTCCACGATGGAGGATACGGCGACGATCTCCTTTTCGGCGATACAGGGCAGATTGTTGTCAAAGGTGCAGCCATTGACGATGTCCTGGGCGGCTTTGCGGATATCCGCAGTCTCATCCACCAGTGCGGGAGGATTGCCTGCGCCGGCTCCGATCCCTCTCCTGCCGGACTTAAGGACAGCCGTCACCACACCCGGGCCGCCGGTGGCGGCGATCAGCTGGATCAGCGGATGCTGCATCATGACCGCGCTTGTCTCGAGGGTAGGTTTCTCCACCGTGCAGGCGATATTATCCGGCCCCCCTGCCTCCAGGGAAGCCTCATTGACCAGATTGATCGCGTAGATCGTTGTCTTGACCGCAGCGGGATGGGGATTGAATACCACGGTATTTCCGCCGGCCAGCATCCCGATGGTATTGCACAGTACAGTCTCGGAAGGATTGGTGCAGGGGGTGATCGCGCCGATGACTCCGAATGGGCCCATTTCAACCAGGGTCAGACCGCGGTCTCCGGACCAGGCAGTTGTGGTGATATCCTCTGTGCCCGGGGTCTTGTCAGCCACCAGGTGGTGTTTGAGGATCTTGTCACCCACATTGCCCATACCGGTCTCGTCAACACCCATGCGGGCCAGGATCTCGGCATTTTCGTGTATTTTCTGTCGCAGACAGGAGATGATCTTTTCCCTCTGGTCCATAGACATGCGGCGTACCACTTCGTCAGCCTTGCGTGCGGCTTCAATGGCATCATTCATATCCCTGAAAATGCCATGTTTGTCCGTGGGTGCCTGGGCAATCTGCATCTTGGCCATGACTTCCTGGACGATCTCCTGTACGGCTTTTTCATTTAACGGCATGGCGGCTCCTCCTTATTTGAGGTTTAATGATTCCATGACCTGTCTGGTAATCTTTGCGACAAGATCGGCATCTGCTCCCGCATGGGATGCGGAACCTGTGCATTCACCGCCGCAGTTATGGCAGTTCATGCCGTCTTTATTCTGGCAGAGGTTAGCCGGATGCTTGCCGGGGAGTCCCATCTGGCGGCGGATCTGATACAGGCGCTGCACCTGATCCTTGTCAAACTCCTTGGGACCGCCGAGCATTTTTGACTGATAGAGGAGCTGTGCGTAAAACTCTACGGACTCCATCTTCATATAGGCAGCCAGCAGGTCTGTTGACCAGGTCAGCGCTCCGTGGCTCTCGAGCAGGACCGCGTCAAAATGCTCAAGGTAAGGCTCTACCGCATCCGGGATCTCGTTGGTGGAAGGAGTTCCATAGGGTGCGATCGGCACGCAGCCGAGGGCTATGACTGCCTCCGGCATAATGGGCTGTGTCAGCGGAATGCCCGCGATCGCAAAGCTTGTCGCATAAACAGGATGTGCGTGGACAACAGAACCTACGTCCGGTCTCTTTGCATAAACTCTCATGTGCATTTTGATCTCAGATGAAGGACGGAAGCCTGGATTAGCCTGAATAACCTGCCCGTTTTTATCTACCTTGCAGATGTACTCGGGGGTCATGAAGCCTTTGGATACGCCGGTCGGAGTACAGAGAAATTCGTTTTCACTGATTTTTACAGAAATGTTTCCGTCATTGGCTGCAACCATATTGCGGTTGTAAATCCGTTTGCCGATATCGCAGATCTGTTTTTTGATTTCAAATTCATTTACCATGCTTTCTTCCTCCTTGAGTACATCAGGGTCTGCTGTGATCATATCTGACGCGCACGTCCGGATATGTAAGGAA
>JAFWDX010000476.1 GCA_017515945.1 Blautia sp.
AGCCTTGCCGGATCCTGGGAAACGCCCGCGTCTCCCAGCTCCGCATAGATCTCTTCGAACCGGGTGAGCAGATCGTCCAGTCTGTCAAACATCTCGCTCCTCCATCAAACTCTACTCGCAGTATCTCTTCCGCCGGATGCCCATGACCACACGGTCCCTGCCGGCCAGATCCTTTATCACCCGGACCTCCTCAAAGCCGCCTCCCAGGAACAGAGTGCGCACAGCTTCTCCCTGGTCATAACCGATCTCACACAAAAGCATGCCGCCATCCTTAAGCCAGGCTGGTGCCTGACGCGTCAGGCGGCGGTAAAACAAAAGGCCGTCCTCCCAGCCATCCAGAGCCATATGCGGCTCATGCAGACGCACCTCCTCCATCAGTCCCGGGATCACATCCGACGGGATGTAGGGCGGATTGCAGGTGATCAGGGAAAAACGGGTACCGGGATGACAGTGGAACCAGTCTCCGTCAAAGAGATCCGCCTGCGTGATCCTGCAGCGGGTCCTGCCGCCACCTGCGTCCTGCTTTTCATCCGGATCCGCCTGCTCCGGCAGCCCATGAAGTCCCAGGCGCCGGCAGTTCTCCGAAGCCACCTGCAGGGCTCCCGGGGACAGATCGGTCCCGACCCCGCATGCATTCGGCATCTCTTTCAGGATCGTCAGCAAAATGCACCCGGATCCACAGCACAGGTCCAGCACAGTCGGTTCCCTGTCCGGATATTCCTTTAAAAAAAGCAAAGCCTCTTCCACAAGCGTCTCCGTATCCTGTCTGGGGATCAGCACGCGCTCATCCACGGCAAATTCATACCCGTAAAAGTACGCTCTGCCGGTCAGATATGCCGCCGGCACATGCTTCATGCGCCGTTGGATCATGCGCTCAAAGCGCTCCGTCTCCGGAACAGGTGCCGGGTCATCCATGCAGGCCAGGTATGCGGTGCGGCTGATGCCGAAGGCTGCTTCAAAGAGCATCCACGCATCGGTCCGCGCCTCTTCGATCCCCGCTCCGGCGAGGCAGGCGGCTCCGCTTTCGTAAGCCTGGCGCATCGTAATCATATCATCAGGTCTGGTATCCGGACGTCGTAACTGTTCAGTCACCGGACGTCTCAATACATGAGGCACTGTGCAGGCAGGATCCCTGGAATTATTCATGGTCATGGTCTGGGCACATCCAGGTCAAACTCTTCTTTAAGATATGCGCGCCAGTCAAAGACCGCCTCCACTGCCGCGATCGCCACCTCCGCCATATCAGCAGTAGGCTCTTTAGTCGTCAGTCTCTGCATGGCAAAACCGGGCATGCTCATGATCCGCGCCAGCCTGGAGTCTGTCCTGCCCGCCCACTGAATGATCTCATAAGAAATCCCGGCAACCACCGGTACCATCAGCAGCCGGCCGAAAAGTCTGGCGCGATAGGAAGGCACCAGGATAAAGACAAAATGAAGGCAGATACTGACCAGCATGACCAGGAATAAAAAGCTTGTTCCGCAGCGGCGGTGCTTCCGCGAGCTTTTCATGACATTTTCCACGGTAAGGGGGAGTCCATTTTCCACGCAATTGATGCATTTATGCTCTGCTCCGTGATACATAAAGGTCCGCTGAATATCCTTCATCCTGGAAATCAGCACCATATATCCCAGGAACAGGGCAAGCTTGACGAACGCCTCCGCCACCGTCACCAGCGCTTCGCCAGCACCGACCTTGCGCAGGAGGGATGCAATCGCATAAGGAAGAAGCATAAAGGCCCCGATGGAAAGCACGATCGAGACCGCAACGGTCACATACAGCAGCGCTTTGAAGGCACGTTCTTCCTTCTTTTTCTTTTTGTCTCTTTCCTCCTGCGTGAGCTCCTTCTGTTTTTTGTTTTCCTCCTCGTCCTCTTCATCTCCGGCGATCTCCGCGGAGTACATCAGGCATTTTGTGCCTACCACGAGAGAGTCAACAAAACTGACCACGCCCCGGATCAGCGGCTTGCGCAGGATCGGTGATTTGCCGAACACACTGTGGTAATCCTCAACCTTGACCTCGATCTCCTTGTCCGGCCTGCGCACGCCGATCGCGTACTTATCCTTATGGCGCATCATGATGCCTTCCATAACGGCCTGTCCGCCTATATTGGATGGTTTCATACTTCTCCTCCAATGTGGGTTACCCCAAACGAAAGAAAGCTGAGATCTGCCGACCTCAGCTTTACGCTTTACTCAAATGCATACAGCCTGTACCGGCAATGCCGGCACTATGCAAAAGAAAGCCCAGATCAGTTGCCCAGGCCGTATTTCTTATTAAACTTATCAATACGTCCGCGTGCCTGCGTCGCTTTCTGCTGGCCGGTATAGAAAGGATGGCATTTGGAGCAGATTTCCACGTGGATGTCCTTTTTGGTGGAACCGGTCACAAATGTGTTGCCGCAGTTGCAGGTAACGGTTGCCTGGTAATAATTCGGATGGATGCCTTCTCTCATTTTGTTTCACCTCTTTTTGTATTTTCTGACTGTAACCAGAATGGCTGTATAATAATAGCACAAGCCTCCAAAAGATGCAACGGTTATTTTTTATACGATCTTGTACCTGTTACACAATCTTGTTCTTTTTGATCATCTGGACAAACTCAGCATTGGTGCGGGTGCGGGCAAACATATTGAGGATCTGTTCCGCGGCGTCCTCGCTCTTGAGGCCGTTGAGCGCCTTGCGCATGGTGTAGACGGCCTCCTGTTCCTCCCGGGTCAGCAGCAGATCCTCCCGGCGGGTGCCGGATTTCTGAATGTCGATGGCCGGGAAGATCCTGCGCTCCTGCAGCTTGCGGTCCAGGACCAGTTCCATGTTGCCGGTGCCTTTGAACTCCTCGTAGATCACATCGTCCATCTTGCTCCCGGTATCTACCAGCGCGGTGGCCAGGATCGTCAGGCTCCCGCCCTCCCGCATGTTGCGGGCAGCACCGAAAAAGCGCTTAGGCATATGGAGTGCCGCAGGATCCAGGCCGCCGGACAGCGTACGCCCGCTGGGCGGTATGACCAGGTTGTACGCGCGGGCAAGCCTTGTGATCGAATCCAGCAGGATGGTCACATCCTTTTTGTGCTCCACCAGACGGCGGGCACGCTCGATCACCATCTCGGACACACGCCTGTGGTGCTCCGGCGTCTCGTCAAAGGTGGAATAAATGACCTCCACGTTCGGACCGTAGATGGCCTCCTTGATATCCGTGACCTCCTCCGGACGTTCGTCGATCAGCAGGATGATCAGATGCATGTTGGTGGTATTGCGCAGAATGGATTTCGCCACATCCTTGAGCAGGGTCGTCTTGCCGGCCTTTGGCGGAGATACGATCATCCCTCTCTGTCCTTTCCCGATGGGGCTGATGAGGTCGACCACACGCATGGCGGTCGTGCCGCCGGGGCGCTCAAGGCGCAGCCGCTCATTGGGGAAAACGGGCGTCATATCGTCGAAGTTGTATCGTTTCTGTCCTTCGCTGGGATGGAATCCATTGATGGAGGTCACATAAAGGAGCGCACTGAATTTCTCCCCCTGGGTCTTTATCCTGATATTTCCCTGAATGATATCGCCGGTCTTGAGGTTGAAACGGCGGATCTGGCTGGGAGACACATAGATATCATTCTCCCCGGGCAGATAGTTCTCGCACCGGATAAAGCCGAAGCCATCCGGCATCACCTCCAGGATCCCGTTGGCCCGCTCACCGCTGTCGAGCTGGGCGACTGTCTCCACCGGTACATCATATGTGTTGCTCAGACGCTCCGTATGCTCCTGGGAATACTCCGCGGGAGACTCAGGGATAGGTGAATCCAGCGGTGTGGGTACAGTCGTATAGCTTGTTCCCGCAGAGCTGTTCTGAGCAGGGATCCTGCCGGTCCTCTCCTGGCCGGAGCCCTCCTGGAATCCACCCTCCTGTGAAGAATGGGCCGGCTCACCCGTACCCCTGCCGTACGCCGGATCCGACTGATATCCGCGCTGCGCGTATCCGCGGGGCGGTATCTGGCCTCCCTGCGGGCGATAGGGGCGCTGTCCCTGTCTCGCCATGCCGCTGTCCGTCCGCTGCATGCCTCGCGGCACATATGTCCCGCCGCTCTCTCTGACGCCGCGGGTGTTCCCCTGTGCAGAAGGGCGATACTCCTCCGGGCGTCTGCTCTCTGCGTCTGCGGGCACCGGAGATGCTGTCTCCGGTTCAGTGTCAGGCGTGACGTCCTGAGACACGGACGGCACGTCCTGTGTCCCGCTGTCTGCCGCATCCTGTGCATCGCTGCCGGATGCCGCCGCTTCTTTCTCATCCTCCTCGACCATCCGGTCGATCAGCTCCGGCTTTCGCAGACCGGATATGCTTTTTAATCCCCGCGCTTTTGCAAGTTCGCGCAAAACGGCCAGGGAAAGTGTCTCATATTTTTCTCTCATAAATTACCTCATAATATTAATAAAATAAAGGTAACTGAACAGTCACAAGCCCCTTCACAGTTACGGATAAAGGATTGTAACCGTAAAAACGCTTATGCATGAACAGTTACGAATGAATCATAACCAGAAATATAATCGTTGCCACGGTATGTGCAGAGGGTCTATAAATGCGAGGCGCTGACTGCACACTTACCGAATAATTGCATATCACAACAATCCAGTATATCAGCATCGGGAAATTCAAAAGAGCATAATGAAGAGTATAAACCTTGTATGACAAGAAGCTTGAAACTTATGCTGTGTTTACAATACTACATTTTTTCAGAAATGTAAATACAGAAAAGAACCAAAAGCAGCATAATAAAATGGGGTCCGGCTCTCCGGAATATCCGGAGGGTCAGACCCCATCTGTCATATTTTATATATCTGTCTCAGCGATGTGAAGCAGCAACTGAACAGTTACTTCATAATATCATATGATTAAGGCTATATACATTATGATCATTTCCAATATGCCGCATACACTTTCTTGATCTTGAGGACCTGGGTATCGGTGATCTTGTCAATGGCTGTCTGGATCGCGCTTGCGGTCTTGGGGCAGGCGCTTACGAGGGATGCCTTTCCAAGGATGAACTCTCTGGTGCTCTCCGCGAAATACTCGGAAGCATTCTGGCTGCCATAGGTCTTGTTCACGCCGGGGAACTTGGCCACTTCGCCGCTGTTGCTGAAGATCTCGGTGAAGCCGGTGGACTTGTCCATGTTGCCGGCGATAAAGGCGATAAAGTGTCCCAGCTCATGATAAATGGACTGATCCGGCTTTTTCATGGTGATGGACTGGTTCCTGGCATCAAAGTATCCGGAATAATTCACGCTCGGATCAACGATGACCTTGAAATTGAGGGTCTTGAAAGCATTGCGTACGTTATCGTTCATAAGCGGTGCAATGCTGTCCACGCTGACTTCATACTTGCCGGTAGCTGCGGTGCTGGTACTTGTGCTGGTGCTGGTGCTGGCGCTCTGCGTGGAGGCTGCAGTCGAACTGGCGGCCGCATTGTCCGTCGTATTGGAAGATGCCAGGGAAGTGCTCACGGTCTGAGCCGCGGAGCTGCTGTCCTGCGCAGCTACGACTACGGGCTGTACTGTCGTCGTCACGGTCGTGGTGGTCGTCGTCTTTGTGGTGACGGTCTTGACATTTTTGTTCTTTTTGTATTTCTCAGTAGTGGTGACGGCTACGGTCGTATCTGTCTTGACTGTGGTATTCGCGTTCTTTACGGTTTTGCTGTTTTTGGTGGTCTTGGTGCCGAGTTTTTTGGTATAGGTCTTTGCGGATTTTTCTTTAAGTTTGACATTCTTCTTGGATGTCGAGGTCTTTTTTGTCGTCTTTTTGGTGACGGTAGGCTGCGATGCCAGAGGTGTCTCTTCCCCCTCAAGAGTCACCTCCATGATCGGGTCCGTGATCTCCGGGAAATCCGGCGCCTGTCTGTTGACATTAAAAGCGACGGCTCCGATGACCACTGCTGCTGCAATAACAGCGATGCTTGTGGCAAGCTTTCTATTGTCAAGAATAGTACGAACGATTTTGTTTGTCATGGCATTACCCTCCTGTGTTGTGTTTGTGTATTAAATCTAAATGCATCAAAAAAACCGTTCATCCAAAGGATAAACGGCTGCCGCAACAGAGGAAGGTACACCCCTCCAAAGTTATGATACGCATAAACTCATGCGGCAACCGGCTGTCATGGCCTGTCGAAAGGCTTTAGACCCTTGGCTTTGCGTCCCTGCTTTTCAACAGGTTTGCCTTTAATGTAATGCAAGTATAATCGATGGATTATGAATTGTCAACAGGTTTTTTTAATATTTTCGGCCAATTAATTGACTTCATCATTTTTTACAATTGGAACTGGTGTTTTTTGTACACAATACACATAATTTCATTTTTTATACAACAATCGGGGTGTTGTTGGACATTTAAACTTCTTTCTGATATAATATATCGAAAGGGTAACTGTTCAGTCAGAGCTTCGCTTTACTGTTTGTAACTGTTCAGTCACAAGCGCCTTCACAGTTACTTCTGTTTCTTTATCTTGATCGAAAGGTATGCATCTGAAAATGAAAATACACAACAAGCGCATCCGGGCTTTACTTATACTGCTGCCCGCTTTTTTTGCTCTTTGCGGCTGCGGGCAGAAAGAGGATGAGACGCTCCCGCCGCTGTTTGATCCTTTGCAGGTGCTCGAACCGGAGGCGCCCGGCAGCAAGGTACTGGGATCCTCCCCTCTCCTCCTGGATATCTCCAACATCAGTCATGGATATATCACAGCCGAGGCAGATCAGGACGGAAAGACAAAAAATGTCCAGCTGGTTTCGGATACAACGGGTATCACCTATTCTTATTTCATTCAACCAGGCGAAAATGCTGTGCTGCCTCTGACAGACGGCGAGGGCTCATACATGGTCACATGCTATCAGCAGGTCGAGGGCAGCCAGTATTCCGCCCTTTTCTGGGATGACATCGAGGTCGCCTTTGACAATCCGTTTTATCCGTATCTCTATCCCAATCAGTATGTGGATTTTGATGAAAACAGTGAAGCAGTCCGCCTGGCCCGTTCACTGCTGCCGGATGACGCCACGGATGTGGAGGGACTGGATGCGATCTATGATTACGTCATAGGAAATGTCACCTACGACGAAAACAAAGCCATGACCGTGGAACCAGGTTATCTCCCGAATGTCGATGAAACCCTCAAAAGCGGTACCGGGATCTGCTTTGACTATGCAGCGCTCATGACCGCCATGCTGAGAGGCCGGGATATCCCCTGCAGGCTGGTGACGGGATACGCCGGGACAGTCAAGCATGCCTGGATCGATGTTTTTATCCGTTCCAAAGGCTGGGTCCAGCAGGCGATCTCCTTTGACGGGGAGGACTGGACACGTATGGATCCGACTTTCGCCTCCGTGAGCACGGATGACGAGTTCATCCGTTCCTACATCGGAGACGGAAACAACTACGCAGAGCAGTACGCCCATTGATTTATATTACGAAAGGGGCAGTTCCCATGGCAAACAAACTCAGTAACGAGGAGCTTTTTCACTTCTGTGAACAGTTCTCCATCATATTAAAGTCCGGCATTCCGGCTATCGAAGGCCTGCGGATCCTGGGAGATGATTCTGTCACTGCCCAGGGCAAGGCTCTGATGGAACAGTTGTTGGGTCTCATGGACGAGACCGGAAATTTTGCCGACACACTGGAACGCAGCGGGGCTTTTCCGGCTCCTATGATCTCCTATGTCCGCCTCGGCGAACAGACAGGGTGTCTCGACGAGGTGATGGAGATCCTCACCCATTATTATGAGCAGGAGATCGCCACTGCTGCCCAGGTGCGCAGTGCCATTACCTATCCGCTGTTGATGCTGGGCATGATGGTCGCAGTTGTCATCATCCTCCTGATCAAAGTATTACCGGTCTTTTCTCAGGTTTTCCGCCAGATGGGCTCAGAAATGACCGGCCTGTCCGGTCGGCTTTTAAACCTCGGTCTGGTCATGCGCCGCAATTCCTCCGTATTCATGGTTCTGCTGGCTGCCGTGATCGCTCTGATCTGCTTCTGCTGCTTCTCCAGGAAAGGCCGTGGCATGCTGATCGACCTGGTCTGCAGAGTCCCTTATTTCAGACAGATCCCGCAGTCCATCGATTACAGCCGTATCACCCAGGGCATTTCCATGGGCCTGCGCAGCGGTCTGGGACCTGAAGACAGCATGGAGATGGCAAAGGATCTCATCCGCATGCCCGAAGTAAAACAGCAGCTGACAGTAGCTGCCGATCAGCTCCGGGAGGGAGTTCCTTTCAGCAAAGCACTGACCGGTTCCGGGCTGTTTACAGGCATGGAGGCCAGGCTGATCAGCATCGGATTCCAGAGCGGATCAGGAGATGATGTCATGCAACGTCTTGCCCATCGTTATTCTGAGGACAGCATAGCCCGGATCCAGCAGGTGATCTCCATCCTTGAACCGACCATTGTCATCATCCTGACACTTATGGTCGGGCTTGTACTGCTTTCCGTCATGCTCCCGCTCCTTGGTGTACTCTCCGAACTGATGAGCTGACCTGCCTGGAAATATAGAGAGGTACAGGAGATGTATATTAAAGACAAAAAGGACAGGATCCGTGAGCTGTTGCTGAATCTTATGCCTCCGCTCTTTCTGATCCTTGTCTTCGCTCTCTTTCTGGGTGCAATCTACAGGACGGCGGATTCTTCCCTGCAAAGCCAGCAGGAGTCTCTCCTGAAAGCTCTGCGGGGAGGGGCTGTCCGCACGTATGCCCTGACAGGGAGTTTTCCGGAAAGTCTGGATGAGATCCTCACGGATTATCATATCACATACGATCATAACAAATTCATCGTGGAATACGAACCTGCCGGCTCCAATCTGATGCCCGCCCTTTTCGTGATTCCGCGCAAAAACACAAAGGAGGAATGACCCATGAACGACCGACGTCATTCCATCCTTTCCCTTGCTTCTCTCCTGCTGTTTTTCATGTTTGTCCTGTTCACGCTTCCGGTACTGATCGAAAGTGCACAGGCTTACAGGGCAAGTGTGAACGGTCAGGATCAGAATATCAATCTCTACACAGCGGAGAACTACATCATCACGCGCTTCCGTCAGTTCGATCATGCCGGTGATTCCGTTCAGATCCGCAGTCTGGGAGACTCTCAGGCGCTGGTCTTTACGGACATGCTTGACGGCCAGCCATACGAGACCAGTCTGTACCTGCTGGGCAGCGAATTCAGGGAGCTTTTCACACAAAAGGGATCAGACGCGGATATTCAGATGGGTACGACACTGGCGGAACTGGCAGCCTTTGATGTCCGTCAGGATGATTCCGGTCTGATCGTGGTAGAGCTTGAGGACCTTCATCAGAACAGAGCGTCCTTTGTCCTGCACCCGGGACCGGCTTGAGCCAGGGAGGAGTCACATGCAAAAAAAGGCCAATCAGTCCAGGTCAAATCTTTTCCTGATGGAAATGATCCTTTGTCTTCTGTTCTTTTCGCTTACCTGTTCGGTCTGTGTGCGTCTGCTCCTGGCCGCTCATCAGGATCGTCATCAGGCCAGAAGCATGAATCATGCGCAGGAATTGCTGACCGATGCCGGAGAGATCCTGGAGGGATGGCAGGGCGGCTCTAAAGAATTTGCTGCAGCGCTGAAATCGCTGGGTTTTTCTCCTGTGCGCACTCCTGCGCAGGAGCATGACTCGGATGCGGACATGGTCCGTCTGTTCTCCATCCAGGACGCCTCCTGCAAGGGATACATCACGCTGTATTTCGACCGGCGCTGGAACGTCTGCGAAGATGCGGACGAGGCTGTCTATCTGGCTCAGTTCATCCTCGGACACACAGACTTTGAAAAAGGCGTGCTGCTGGAGTTATACAAAACAGATCCCGACGGTTTCTGGCAGGATGAGCCGTTTTATGAAAAAGCCATCCGTTTTCCTCTCACCGAAATCTGACCGCACGTAACCGTTCAGTCACAGGCTCATTCACAGTTACGACCGCACTGTTTTTTTATAAACGCGGAAACAATTATACCAGAGGGTCTTAATACGTGGAAATCTTTTATTCCGCGTATATAGAGCCTCTGCATATACCGCGCGGAAAGCCAAGTACATTTTTCATTTATTTGGTCGCGCGAGTATAATGGACAATGACAGAGGTACAATGATCCGATGAGACAACGAATCAACCATTCCATGGTCACAACAGGAATTCCCTCTATTTTTCTGGTATTCTCGGTCTTCTGCCTGGTGATCCTCTCCCTGCTGTCTGTCGGATCCGCAAGAACGGATCTTCAGACCAGCCTGAACTCCCTTTCCCAGGCAGGGGCTTATTATGATGCCGGCACATGTGCCAGCGCCCAGGTCCGTGATGCTGCGCTGTACCTGCGCAATCTTCTGGCAGCCACCGAAGATGAGTCCGTCTATTTTCTGCAGGCAGAGCAGTATTTTGTTTCACTGCCCCAGGCCATATCGGAAAAAGGCCCTGATCAGTCTGCTGCCGCATTATATCACGCAACGAACACAATGTGGGATCCCACAGATCGGACCGCCACTCTCGAGATCCCATACACGGATAAGCTCACACTGGTCGTCACACTGCAGGTTCTTTTTGCTGCATCTCCGGAAGACCCCTGTCTGACTCTTACCGACTGGTATACCAGACCTGACAGATCATGGGAGCCCCAGCCGCAGCATAATCTGTTTCAGGCCGGAGACGAAGGGATCCAGGTGTACGGAGGGGAATGAGGCTGAACAATTATCCAGTTATACCAGAGGGTCTTAATACGCAGAATGCTTTGCTTCCACGTATTCAGAACCTCAGCATATACCGCGTGAGAAACAAAAATTCCATTTTCCGTAACTGTGAAGGAACTTTGTGACTGAACAGTTACCATTTTCCATTTATTTGATCGCGCGGGTATAGAATATAAATATATCTTCACAGGAGGTCAGCCAGATGGGTGACAGTGTAATACCGGAATTTCTGACCCTGGCAAAGAACCAGCATGCCTCAGATATTTTTATCGTTGCAGGCCGTCCTCTGTCCTATAAAGTGGACGGAAAGATCATTCCGTATGGAGATCGTCTGATGCCGGAGCAGACATTGCAATTTGTTAAAGAAATCTATCACATGGCTGGGGATCGTGATTTTGATCCCTTTTACCGTTCCGGGGACGACGATTTCTCTTTCTCCATTCCCGGGCTTTCCCGTTTCAGGGTGAATGCTTACCGGCAGAGAGGCTCTGTCGCGTCGGTCATTCGTGTCATCGCTTTTGAGCTGCCTGATCCGTCCCATTTGAACATCCCTCAGTCCATCATGGACCTGGCTTCTTTTTCCAAAGGGCTGGTCCTGATCACAGGTCCCGCAGGCAGCGGCAAATCTACCACTATGGCCTGCCTCATAGACCAGATCAACCATACCCGCCAGGGACACATCATCACCCTGGAGGACCCTCTCGAGTACCTGCACAGACACGATCAGTGCATTATCAGCCAGCGGGAGATCTGTACGGATACGGACAGCTACCTTACCTCGCTTCGCGCAGCCCTGCGCCAGAATCCGGACGTGATCCTGCTGGGCGAGCTGCGCGACCTCGAGACCATCCAGACGGCCATGACCGCAGCCGAGACCGGCCATCTGATCCTGTCCAGTCTGCATACCATCGGCGCCGCCAATACGATCAGCCGCATCGTGGATGTTTTCCCGCCCAACCAGCAGCACCAGATCGCCGTTCAGCTTTCCATGGTCCTGCAGGCGGTCGTATCACAGCAGCTGGTTCCCGATGTAGAGGGGCACAATATTCCTGTTTTTGAGATCATGCGCCTCACCACAGCTATCCGCAACATGATCCGCGACGATAAGATCCACCAGATCGAAGGCGTCATCTACTCCTCTTCCCAGCAGCAGATGTGCTCCATGGATCAGAGTCTGCTGATGCTGTATAAACAAGGCAAGATCACGAAGGAGACTGCACTCCTGCATGCAACGAACGAAGAGATGCTGAGGCGGAAGCTGTAAGG